>CAMYYF010000019.1:0-16635 GCA_947303375.1 uncultured Lachnospiraceae bacterium | reverse complement strand
TCGACGCCGTCAGCGCCCGCCAACAACAGGTTCGGAGTCATTATTTTCCTCCTCCTCTTCCTCAGAGCCGTCGGACTCCAAAGAATTCGGATTTATTTTAAGATTGATTTTATGGATAAGCGGCGTTAAATACGTCGCAAATTTTATTGAGAATATTCCGATAAAAGTCGCAATCGGATTGGTATAGGGAGATACGCACGCAACAATCATAACAACGACTGCTATCGCATATCTTAGGAAAAATGCCAGTCTGATGCGTGCCGAAGCTCTTTTCTCATCGGATACCGCCCTTGCAATAGCTCTGGCCATATTGTCGGTCATAACTAACGCGGTAACTGTCCCGAGAACTCCGCCAAGCACATAGGCAAGCATATTTTTCGGAAACCACATACCGATTAAAATATTCAGGATGCCGAGAATAATAACGCCAATCTGAAGTTCCCTTAACGTCTGTTTGAAATAATTCATTCGTCGTTATCCTTAAATGTGTTCTTGACGAGCTTGTAAACACCGGTCATTCCGCCGGCAGCTCCCAGGAAAAAGAATATTATTACAAGGAATGATGTACCGAATTTCTTATCCAGATAATAACCCAGAAAAAAGCAGCCTATAGTAGGTATAAGCATGATCAGCGTAAACTGGGAAATAAAAGAGAGTATTTTAACAATCTTTGGCACAGCTATACCTCTTTAAACTTCTATCGCACACATACCAAAATTATATTATTTTTTTAAGTCTTTGTCTATAAAAAAATCGTTTAAAAAATAAGGCTTTTTAAGACTTTTTTACTACTTTTTCAACGATTCGGCGTTTGGAATTGACTTTTCATATTTTTGTGTGTAATATCTAAAGATATAGTATTGTTCGTTTCTAAGATTCACAATATATGGGGGAAAACGTATGCCAGATCTGGTTATTTATCGTAAAAGGCTTATTCCTTTTGAAAATATCCCTTTAAAAGGGGATACGGTGCTTTTTGCGGATGAACATGCCATGGTCACAAAATGGAATACGATAAATCCCAGAAAAGACATCGATCACGGCTATTCGCTGTATCTTCCCGATGAAGGCTTCAAAATCAGCAAATTTTTAAAGAAAGACGGTACGTTGCACAAATGGTACTGCGATATCGTTGAGTTTTATTTTGACAAAGAAGAAAACTCCGTCACCACACTGGATTTGCTGTTGGACATCACGGTGAATGCGGACGGCGAGATACATCTCCTGGATATGGATGAACTTGCGGAAGCCCATGAGAAAGGTCTTATAGACGACGAGCTCTTACACAAAGCTCTTATCCGTGCGGACAAGCTCCTAAAGGCCGCATATTCAGGTAGTTTCAAAAAATACACAGAAATGCTTGATTCATATATCGACGAATGAAAAAAGGAAGCTTTCAAGCTTCCTTTTTTAGTAAAATATGTGATTTCCAATTTGCATACCGTTTAGTCCGGGTACCGGAGTTCTGAAGTATACGCAGTTTCCGACATTGGTATTTCCCGCCATGGCTTCGTCCGCCGCCTGATAGCAGGATGCGGTGGCAAGATTCTGGGCTAATGCCAGATCAAGTCTTCCGCTTGATGCGGGCGAAAACTGACTCTTTTGATAAATAACTCCGTACACCGTGTCGGGATAGCGGCTTGACATTACTCTGTTCATTACAACCGCACCTACGGCCAGCTGCCCTTCGTACGGTTCGCCGCCCGCCTCACAGTAAATGAGATTTGCCAGAAGATATCTGTCGTTATCCGCAAAAGATACTTCGGAAATATCTCTTTTTGCAGACTGCGCTGCAAGTTGCGAGAGTCTTAATTCTTCCTCATACTGCTTCTTTAAAGCCTCGATATCTTCTTCCTGCGCTTTTATCTGCGCTTCCTTTTCGGCTATTTCCTTTTCAATCTCCGCGAGTTCGTTATTCGTATCGCTTATCTGCGCCGAATACTGGTTCACGAAATCATTGGTGGTATTGATAAGATCGGTGATTCTGCCCTGCTCTTCCCTGCTTTGCTCTTCAAGAGTTTCAAGCCCTGCAAGCTCTTCTTCAAGTTCGGCTTCCATTGCCGCCACATCCAGTGTGGTCTGCTTGTAATCCTCGAGCATACCGTTGTCATATTCGGAAATCATAAAAATATAATCAGCGATATTTAGGAATGTTGCAAAATCCTTACTCGATAAAATCATGTCAAGATACATATCGTCAGGCTGTTCGTAGATGTACTGAAGACGCTTCTTCATGGTTTCGTACTGCTCTTCTTCAGTAGCCTTTGCATCAGCCAGTTCCTGCTTTTTGACTTCTATCTCTTCTTTTTTAACATCAATCTTATCGCAGATTTCCTCGTATTTGCGGTTTTCTTCAGCAAGATTCGCATTAAAAGAATCCAACCGGGCCTTTAGTGCGCCCTGCTGGTACTGCAATTGATTTAATTCGTTTTTCTTTTCGTCCTTCTCGCCCTGAGCGGCCTGTTTTTCTTCTTCTATCGCCTGTTTTTGCTTTTCCGCTTCATCTATCTGCTGAAGCAGTGAACTCGGCGTAGCATGTACTAAAAGAGGTGACATATCAAAAAACAAACTGACTGTGGCAAGCAAAGAAACGAAAACCGTAAATGCTTTCTTCATAGATTAAATCAGTTTAAACTTCGATTACTATCTTTCTGCCGGTCTTCGTGTACTGGGTACATTTTACTCCGGCTGCCTCGAACATTTTCTTTGCCGCAATATTCGTGGGTGTGTTGTTATATTTATCGGAATCGTAGATAACTTCCTTTATTCCCGCCTGAATAATGGCCTTTGCACATTCGTTGCAGGGGAATAACGAAACGTAAATCTTGGCGCCTTCGAGATTGCCGCCTCTGTAGTTTAAGATTGCATTAAGTTCGCTGTGAGCAACGAAAGCATACTTGGTGTTAAGTACTTCGCCTTCTCTTGCCCAGGGGAAAAGATCATCACTGCAGCCGTTGGGAAATCCGTTATAGCCTACCGATAAAATTCTGTTGTTTTTATCCACTATACATGCGCCGACCTGAGTGTTGGGGTCTTTTGAACGCATTCCCGAAAGAATGGCGATTCCCGTAAAATATTCATCCCATGAAATATAGTCCTGTCTTTTATCCATATCCGTCTCCGATAATTTTACTTGGTTCCGAAAATTCTGTCGCCTGCATCTCCGAGTCCGGGAACGATGTAAGCGTTTTCGTTTAATTTCTCATCCTTGGCACCGATGTAGATGTCGATATCGGGATGATCCTTGGTAAGTCTTTCAATACCTTCGGGTGCTGCGATGATACACATAAAGTGAATGTTCTTGCAGCCCTTAGCCTTGAGCATTGTAATGGCTGCGGATGCACTGCCGCCTGTTGCAAGCATGGGGTCTACTACGAAGATTTCTCTCTGTGAGCAGTCTTCGGGAAGCTTGCAGTAATACTCTACAGGTTCGTGTGTTGCAGGGTCTCTGTAAAGACCGATGTGTCCGACCTTTGCTGCAGGGATAAGTGTAAGCATACCGTCTACCATTCCGAGTCCTGCACGAAGAATCGGAACTATTGCCATTTTCTTACCTTTAAGTTCTTTAACCGTTGTAGGGCAGATGGGAGTTTCGATATCCACGTCCTCGAGCTTTAAATCTCTTGTGGCCTCATAGCAGATAAGCATTGCTATCTCGCTGATTGTCTGACGAAAATCCTTAGTACCCGTATCCTTTCTTCTGATGTAACCGATTTTGTGCTGAATCAAAGGATGATCCATAATCACAATTTTGCCCATTTTGCTACCTCCGCTAATTTATTTATTCTTCTGCTTTTGCAATTTTATTAATTCTTCTGATGTGCTTTTCCTCGTTGGAAAACTCGGTATTAAGGAATGTGTCGACGATTGACATTGCAAGGATTTCTCCTACGATTCCCGCACCCATTACAAGGATGTTTGCATCATTGTGTTCCCTGGTCAGTCTTGCGGAAACGGTATCTGCACAAAGTGCAGCTCTGATACCTTTGATCTTGTTTGCAAGCATGCTCATTCCGATACCCGTGGTGCAGATAAGGATGCCCTTGTCAACTTTGCCATCTGCTACAGCCTCTGCCGCAGGCTTGCCGAAATCGGGATAATCGCAGGATGCAAGTGAGTCTGTTCCGAAATCCACAACCTCTATTCCTTTTTCGATTAAGTGCTTCTTAACCGCTTCTTTTAAAACGTATCCGCCATGATCGCTGGCTATTGAAATTTTCATGATATTCCTCCGTATCAAACATCGATTATTTTATGTCCGGCCGCTTTTATGAGTCTGTTCATAACCGCAGCGCCGATTCCTTTGTCCGAAAAACTCTCGGATAAAATAAGCGTGGTATTTTCGTCATCGCACTCGCGAAGAACTCTGTAAAGGTTGGCGGCGATTTCGTTGTAATCGTTTTCGCTTCCTACATCCTTTACTTTCATGCCCGCGAACTCAGATACATGTTCGCTGACGCATAAAACGGTGCACTCTTTATTTTGCCCCATTTCTTTTATTTTGGCAACAACTCCGAATGTATCGCCCCTGACAATTATCATGTCGGCCTTGGGCGCATAATGTCTGTATCTCATGCCGGGAGCCTTGGGTCTGGCGGTAGAGTTCGCATCAAGTATCGTGGGGTCTACTTTTACTTCGCCTAAAACTTCTTCAAGCATTTCCTTTGAAACAAATCCGGGACGAAGAATCATGGGCACTTCTCCCGTCATATCAACGATGGTGGATTCAAGTCCTATGGGAATGTTTCCGCCATCAATTATCATGTCGACTCTGCCGTCTAAATCCTCGCAGACATACTTTGCAAGCGTGGGCGAAGGACGTCCCGATATATTGGCACTCGGTGCCGCAACAAATCCGCCCGAAGCTTCGATAAATGCCATCGCCGTAGGATGAATCGGAAAACGTACCGCAACGGTATCAAGCCCTCCCGTCGTCTCAAAAGGCACCTTGTCTTTTTTCTTAAAAATCATTGTAAGCGGTCCGGGCCAGAATGCATCCATTACCTTCTTTGCATTCTCCGACACTTCTTCGACTATTTCGTAAAGATCTTCAATCCTGTAAATATGCACTATCAGCGGATTGTCCGAAGGTCTTCCCTTTGCCGCGTAGATTTTCTTTGAGGATTCGGGATTTAATGCATCGCCTCCGAGCCCGTATACGGTCTCCGTCGGGAATGCAACCAATCCGCCCTTTTTTATGATCTCGCCTGCTTCTTTTATGAGCGAATCATCTATATTGTTTTCGTCTATCTTAACTGTTTTGGTAATCATTGACATTTCTATCTGGACAGATACTCTCCAATTACATCCCAGGCTTCCCTTGTATCGAATCCAAGCTTCCATTCAGCCACGCCCGCACATCCGTGCGCATCCATTACGGAGAGTTTGGCTTCTATTGACTGTGCGTCCTCGAGCCATACCTGGTAAAGGGTTCCGTTCATTTCCTTTTCGCCGTATTTCTGGCAGGTTTCGTCATTCCAGTTGAGCTCTACGCCATACTCCTCGCACCATGCGGCAGTAGATGCCATTCCCATGGTATCCGCGGTAACCGTGGCGTCCTTTGTCTTCCAGACACGTGTGTAGAAAGGAACTGCATTTATAATCTTTTCTGCGGGTACTCCGCTGTCTATGGTATTGACGATACCGTCTTCCACAAATCCGATAGATGCAACACTTCCCGCAACTCCGCCCGAAGCCCAGTGCTCGTCGTAGCCCATTACGATAATGTAATCGCAAGTATCGCCCTGTACTCCTCTGTTGTAATGGATCGTTGAGGCTGTGGGTGCATAGTTGTCTACCGAAAGAACAATGCCTTCTTTGTGCGTTGCAACAGAAAGTTCTCTTAAAAATTCAGCCCAGTCGGCGCCAGAATCGGAAGGTATCTTTTCAAGGTCGAGATTGATACCGTCCAGGCCCGCTTCCTTGGTCATCGAAATCATATTGCCGATGAACTGCTGTCTTAAACTGTATTTATGAAGAATCTGGGATAAATCGACTTCGTTGTCGACATCGGTCCATACGCCCCAGATTTTTACGCCCGCATTATGGGCGTTCGCAACATAGTTTGCATTAACCGTATTTTTTATTGTGCCTTCGTTATCGGTTATTCTGAAGACCGTAGGCGCAACCACGTTAATTCCCGCATCAGTCGGAACATCCGAAAAATCACTGGCATTTATGTCAAAGAGCTGATGGAATGCCATGTTAATCTTTGAATCACTTGTGATTGATGTGTATTCAAGAGGTATTTCGCATTTTTCGATTACTATATTGTCTGAGCCGGATTTATCGTATCTTTTGATTTCAACATAGCCGATAATACCGTCCCTGGTCATAACCTTGGCCCAGTCTTCCATTTCTTCTAAGATATAGACCGAATCGCCTTCTTTTACGTCTTTTAGGATGTCGCTCTTAACACCGCCGCGGTATCTGATCTGGGTGTCCTTGTTGATGGTCGCTTTGTTTAAATGCGTATCTTCCGTGTAGATGACCATTCTCTTGGGATCGTCGTATTTGTTGATGTCAAAATCCGCGAAAAGAGAAAGGTAACTGAATGAGAAATAGGTCTTTCCGTCGTTTGTGATAACGGGAGCGCAGTCCAGATCTCTCTTTTCATCACCCTTGTAATAGCAGTAGTTGCCCGTCTGATTGATATCCGCTTTAATGATTTCATCCTGTGTGGTATAAAGGCAGAGCTGCTCATCCAGGTTAATATAAAAATGATTAGTGAAATATTTTTTGACGTCTTCGTGCGAAATATAATATGAGTTTTTGTAATAAACGCCCTTTTCCTCGACTTTGGCGTTGTTGATTATCATTGCAACCTGATAATCATAATAAACTCCGTAATACTCTTCCAGATCGGCATGTTTGCCGGAATATCTGTATCTGTCGAGAATTTTATTACCATAAAAGACGGCAACGATAGCTATGATGGCTGCTATGGCGAGAAATACGGGAATAAACCTGCCGAGAGCATCGAAAAACTTTCTCTTTCTTCTTCGCTTGGCAACCTCATTGGGGCGTCTTCTCACTCTTCTTCTCGACGGCTGCGGTCTTCTTGAATTTCGGGTATTTGCAGAATGGCTTCCACTTCTTGTGGTATTTCTTCTGCCTGGTTCAGGTCTCATTTCAAGTCCTCCTTTAAGTCAACCCTCATTATATCAAAAAAATAAAATGTAGTCATTACCTTTTCTCATTTGGCATTCGTTTAAAGCGAAATCAGTCGGCTCGAGGGATTTGTCCGTAAACATAGATTTCTGACCAAAAAGAACGTGATGAAATAATCTGAAAAGATAATGCCACATTTTATTCTCGGTGCGGGAGTACAATGCTTGTATTATTGTGTGTATAACTTGATATGGGGAAACGAATGCGTGAGTAACACATCGTTTTAATGAAGACACTCCGTGAAAGACGCACGGAGCAAAGATAAGAGTAACCACCCTCCTTTCCGTACATTTTTCCCTTTCACCTTGAAATGATTATATATCTTTTTGTATATTTTGACAATACTTTTTATAATCTTTTAGTAATAATATACAATTTCAACATATTATAAATTTTGCATTTTTTGACGATATATGTTAAAATACATATAAGAAAAGATGCAGAAAACGTGCACAATGAGGTCATAGGATATGAGAATTGACAAAATTAATGACAATCAAATAAAGTGCATACTTACCGAGAAAGATCTGGCGGAGAGAAATCTTAATCTTCGCGAGATGTCTTATAATTCTGCAGAGATTCGCAATCTCTTTGCGGAGGTTATTCGTTATGCTTACAAGAACTTCGGTTTCGATGCAAATAACGTTCCGCTTAAGATAGACGTTATTCCGCTTCGTACCTCCGCCGTACTGTTTATCACAAAGGTCGAAGAGCCCGAAGAACTGAATCCTTCATATTCGCATTTCTCTCCCGCAGTATACGAGAAGATGAAAAATCCCGGAAAGGAAGAAAATTCGGATCTTTCGGAAAGCTTCAAAAACCTGATAAACGCCCTCTTCCCTACAGAGGAAGGTATAATTGACAACGAGAATGACAACCGCACTGATTTTTCAAAGGACAGTACAATCGTATTTGCATTTGACAAGGTCGGTGATGTAATAGATGCCTGCAAGGCAGTCAAAGCAACATACGACCACTCAAGTTCACTCTACTTTGACGAATCAAAGAAGATTTACTTCCTGAAGATGTTTACTGACGGCGAGCCGGACGCAAACTTCAGACAGAACTGTATCAGTCTTCTCGAGTACGGCAACAATGTTCCAAGCGACAAATTCTTTGACAGCTATCTTGCAGAGCACGCGAAGGTTCTGGCAGAAAAAGACGCAGTACAAAGACTCGGATAAGAAAGGACTTTATAAAATATGGCAGAAAAACCTATAGTAACCATTACGATGGAGAATGGCGATGTGATTAAAGCGGAATTATATCCCGAAATCGCTCCCCAGTCCGTAAACAATTTTATTTCACTAATTAACAAGGGATTTTACAACGGACTTATCTTCCATCGTGTAATCAACGGATTTATGATTCAGGGCGGATGTCCCGACGGCAACGGAATGGGCGGTCCCGGATACAGCATTAAGGGCGAATTTGCAATCAACGGTTTTGAGAACAACTTAAAGCATACAGAAGGTGTTCTTTCAATGGCCAGAGCATACGACCCCAACTCAGGCGGAAGTCAGTTCTTCATTATGCACAAGACTTCTCCTCATCTTGACGGACAGTACGCTGCATTCGGCAAAGTAATCGAAGGAATGAATGTTGTAAACAAAATCGCAGAGTGCGATACCAATCCTTTCAACGACAGACCTTTAAAGCCTCAGGTAATGCAGACTGTAACGGTTGAAACTTTCGGAGTAGATTATCCCGAACCCGAGAAGATGTAATATCTCATAAAAGAATTAAGGTGCCTGACACGAAAGTGCCGGCACCTTTTTTAGTTCACCAAATGATATCTTATGAATCTTATAATGCTTCTCTTCTTTAAATCCTCAAGCAATGTATCCCTTATCTTAAACGCCTTTTCGCAGGCTTCGTTATAGCCCTTTTCGCATCCGGCAGGATTGTATAGATAGTTTTCCAGATCATCCGTAAAGGTTAATAAATCATCTTCATAATCCTTTGAAAGTCTAACCTTATATTCGTATATTGTCTCTGCCTCTCCCATTGGTTTTCCGAGGAGTTTAAGAACAGTTAAAATCTGTTTGCAGAGCACTACGAATTTCCTGTCGTAATCCATTTTGTTTAAGCGGATTGCCACGCTTATTTTGAATATCAGGAAGAACAATGCTATTACGGCCAAGCCTGCCGCAACGGGTATTGCAACCATGTACCACTCAATGACGATTCCTTTATCTTCCTCTTCTTCCGGAAGCTCGGGAATTGTCATTAAATCCGTCGGTGTTTCTTTTCTCTCATATGTTCCGATGGGCGGAAGTTCCGAGGGCTTAGCCTCACTCACCCAGTATGTACCGCCTCCAAAGCCCGGGGTAGGATCAAAAGATACCCAGCCTGCACCGTCAAAATAAACCTCACACCATGCATGGGCCATGTTGGAAGAAACATATAACGATGATTTGTCACCGTTGTTAACGTTATAACCCTGAACATATCTTGCAGGCATGCCCTCCGCTCTCGCAAGGAGTGTAAATGCCGTGGCGAAATAACTGCAGTAACCTTTTCTTGACTGCAGGATAAAATAGTCAAGAAATTCACTCTCGTTATCTATATCTTCGGGAATTTTACCGGGCATTTCCGTGTATTCAAAAGTCTTAAGAAGTGCTTCGATTCTCTGAAGTTTTTCGACATCGTTTTCGCAGCCTTCGTAAAGCTTTTCCGTATATGCTTTAAGTTCATCCGACAGTACAACTTCTTTGCCGTAAAAATCGTGGATATACTGCTGATGATCGATGAATTTCTTGTACGTATATTCCGTATCGTTTTCCAGTCCGAACTGCAGCTTGAGTACTCTGTTGTAAGTTTCTTCCGAAGGAGTTTCACCGTTAACCAGGAATCTGGCAAATTCCTCATTTTCGGTATTTACGAGAAGATAAACAATATTGTATGCGGTTCTGTAGCTCTTGCTCTTCGGCCATAAAAGATCCGAACCGCTGTTGATTACATCGAAGCTGTAAACCGGCAGATTACTCTTTCTGATTGCAACCTTTTCAGGCACAAAAATATATGAGGTATTCATCTGAATAAACTCGATTCGCATCTTTTCCCATCTGACATAATTTCTGACGCTGTCGTCATAATCCTCTAAGGATGCAATGATTCCGATGGTATCAAACATTGAATCGGGCGATGCCGAAGCATCATCATCTATCCACTCCTGTCCGGTGAATTGAGAGAAATTCTTTCCCCTAAGCTTCAGATTATCCGTTTCATTAGGAATACCTGCCAACGAAAGAACGGTTTCTTCGTTTGATTTTATTTCACCGGTAATATCTCCCCTGTCAGAAAATCCTATCTGGCCCTCCGCATAATCCTCGTCCTTTCGAATGGATGCTTTTATACGAATATCCCTCACCGTCTCGGTTACAATCTGATAAATATTCTTTACGACCGTCCAGTTGTAGGGCTTTGGCGAATAAGGCATAATCAAAACCACAATTATGATCAAAAGGATAAAAGGCGATGTAAAGACCATATGTTTTTTGATATCTTTATCGCCCGACTTTTTCCATCTTCTCTGAAACTCCGAAACAAGTGTTAAGAGCATAAGCAAAAATACTGCTGCCACATAGAGTTTGCTGACATTGTATTTTAAAATCGTAATCGGAATCAGCGATGCAAAAGAAAGCAGAGAAATTATGATTCCAAAAGCTCTGACATAAGCTGCAAGTTCTCCCAAAAGAAACGCAGCAAGCGCAAATGCAAGTAGCCACAAAAGTCTTACATTTTCAATAGCCATCCCCAGGAATTCATCGTACCTTGATAGGATGATGATAAAAATCGTAAAAGCAGAAAGAATACCGATTGAAATAAACCTGCCCGTTGTCTTGCCGTTTTTAAAAATTACAAAAAGACTCGTTACTGCAATTTGTCCAAGGAACAAAAGTATTCCGACTTTTCCGACACCCACAGGGCCCGATGCGATTGCAAGAATTCCTGATGCGATTGTAAAGACATATAAACACTCATAAAAGAAAGTGACCATCAAAGCACCTCCTTTAATTTGTCTTCATAACCGATATGTGTATATTCCGTATTCTTGCCGAAATCCGCATCCTTTAATTTCTTCTCATCATCACTGATGTGATATACGGTCACAGGAAGTCCGTTTTTGTTAAGCTCTTCAATCTGTACCAGAGCCTTCTCGTCAAGCTCGTGAATAATCATATAAGCCATACTGCAGGAGGTGATATTTGCACCCCATACGGATTTAAAAAGCTTGTCGGATGTATTTTCTTCCTTAAAAGCAAACGCTCCCATTGCAGCATAAAAGTCCTCAAATGAAGCCATACCCTGCAGTGAATATTTTTTAGGAGCGCCTTCGTATGTAAATACAGATGCATTTATGCCTTTTGAAAGATAGTAATAGACTACCGCAATTGTCGTCTCCAAAACCTTGTTTTCAAGCGGAAGAAAATCTTCCATGTCTTTGCCGAAACGGCATGAATCCATTATGATTGCAATACTCGGATTCTCTAACCCCGTTTTGGTTCTGACATAGGGCTTTCCCATATGTGCGGAAATTTTCCAGTTGATGTTTCTTATGTCATCACCCGGGATATATTCTCTTACCAGCACATCCTGTTCGGTCGGATTAATACGTGAATCCTTGTAAACATCGGGCGAATAAGGGTGCCTTAGTGTCTCAAGAATTTCAAGACGCGGCATTACGATTGCTCTTAAGTTTTCTTTGTTTTTGAAATTAAAGGAAAAAAGACGAAGATAATCCTGAACGATTATATTTCTAATTCCTACATCGTATTCGCCACGGTATTTGCATACAAGCACCGTTTCTTTTTTAAGACCCAGCTGTGGCGGGAGTTCATATTCGTTG
Organism: uncultured Lachnospiraceae bacterium; assembly: GCA_947303375.1. GTDB lineage: Bacteria > Bacillota > Clostridia > Lachnospirales > Lachnospiraceae > UBA3766. The sequence continues at coordinate 4,613 of CAMYYF010000019.1, read as the reverse complement.
TTTTCGTTCAGTTCACTGATATAGGAAAAATCCGAAAAGAATTCAACCTTTACTCCGGCGAAGGAATAAAAGTCCTCGTTTTGCAAAGTGAAATAATAGTCTGTCGGTGAACCGACCACTACATTTTTAGTTACAATAACCTGATAGATTCTGTAGCGAAGATACACTAAGAAACAGTATCCGGCTGAAACGGCAGGAACTAAAACGCAAAGAAAGAAGAACCCGTAAGTAACGGGTCCGCCGTAAAACGATATTGCAACGATAGAGAGAATTAAGAGAGCAATTGCAATCAGTCTGTTCCTAAGCATTTCACACCGCCGTAAGTAACTAAACCATAGGTACCTTTGCTTTCAGAATGATGGATTTTAATACTTTATCCACATCTTCCTTGGCTATTTTTGCTTCGTATGTGAGAGAAATTCTGTGGTGAAGGACATTGATTGCCACAGCCTTGATATCATCGGGCTTAACGAAATCACGATCCGATAAATATGCCTTGGCCTGAGCGGCGCGAATTAAGTGAAGCATTGCTCTGGGTGATGCTCCCATTACAAAGCTTGATTCACTTCTGGTCATATTGATGATATCGTTGGCGTATTTTATGACATCGTCGACAACTTTTACTTTCTCGACTTCTTTTTTCATTTCGATTATCTTCTCGGCATTAAGAACCGCCTCGCCTTCCTCGTCTCTTTTATCAGCAAGGAAATTCTTGGTCATAATGATTTCGTTTTCCTGAGAGGGATATCCTACGGAAAGCTTCATCATAAAACGGTCCATCTGCGCTTCGGGAAGAGGATATGTTCCGACAAATTCTATAGGGTTCTGAGTGGCAATTACCATAAAAGGATCGGGAAGTTTGATGCGCTTTTTGTCAATCGTAACACAACCTTCCGCCATTGCCTCAAGAAGACTCGACTGGGTTTTGGGCGAAGTACGGTTAATCTCATCAGCAAGAATAAGCTGATGCATTACAACACCCTCTTTGTATTCAAATTCACCTGTCTTCATGTTGAGAATCTGCACGCCTAGCACATCCGAAGGAAGCGTATCCGGTGTAAACTGAATACGTCCGAAGCTTAAATCAACGGCGCGTGCAAGTGTCTTCGCAAGCGTGGTTTTTCCGACACCCGGAACATCCTCCAACAGTACATGTCCGCCCGACAAAAGACAGATGATTACATTCTCTGTAACATCCTCATGTCCAATAAAATATTTGTTAATGTAATCAGATAGTTTTTCGCTCATGCCTTCTCCTTTTTAGTCCGTTATTTCTCCCAGATAATTATACTATAAAATCATAAAAAAAACGACCTTCCGTTTTCGCGGAAAGTCGTTATTAATATGCTTTAGCAATTAGTTTTTCTGGTTGAGTGCAAATACAAGTGCATCCACGTCGATTCCGTGAACCATGCTTGCTTCCTCAAGTGTTTCGCCCTGAGCTGCGGGGCAGCCGATACAGTGCATGCCTGCGCCCATAAGTACGGGAACTGCATCAGGATTGGCATTTATGATTTCACCGATAGTCATGTCTTTTGTAATTTCTGCCATTTTTATTACCTCCGTATTCATAATCCTCTGAAAGAATAACACTTTTTTATTCCTCGGTCAATCAGGTCATATAAACCTTATGTGGTCGCCTCTCTTTTGTACCACTTCATATCCGACCTTCTGAACCCTTAAAGTCATGCAGCGGATGCATTCGGCTGCCTCATCGCCCGTACAGATCTTATTGTCGTATAAAAGATATTTGCCCCTGACATCTGTCGGAGAAAGATTGGGCATTACAACATTTGCGCCTGCCAGAATGCCTTTTTCTCTTCCGAGGCCGTCCGCTGTTCCGAGCGCGGTTGTCGCGGGAAGAAGAACTTCGGGAAGCATGATTCTTATGATTGATAAAAGTTTTAACGTGATGTCTACGCTTCCTGTTTCACGGTCCGCAAAAGGCGTGTCGTGATGAGGGATGAACGGTCCTATTCCGACCATCTCGGGTTTAAAATCCTGTAAGAATCTTAAGTCTTTTATTAAGTGTTTTACGGTCTGATTAGGTGACCCAATCATCATTCCGCAGCCCACCTGATAACCTATTTCCTTTAAATCCCAGAGGCACTGCATTCTGTGCTCAAATGAAAGTTCTGCGGGATGAAGGGATTCATAATGCTCCTTGTCCGCAGTCTCATGTCTTAAAAGATACCTGTCGGCGCCTGCATCAAAAAGCTTTTGGTAACTGTCTTTTTCTCTCTCGCCCACAGAGAGTGTGAGCGCGCAGTCAGGATATTTTTCTTTGATTTCTTTTATGAGCGGAATTAAAACTTCATCACTAAAATAAGCATCTTCCCCACCCTGCAGTACGAATGTCCTGAAGCCTAATTTATATCCGACTTCGCAGCAGTTTAAAATCTGCTCGTCCGTGAGTCTGTATCTATCGGCATTTTTATTGCTTCTTCTGATGCCGCAGTAGAGGCAGTCGTTCTTACAGTAATTCGTAAACTCAATCAGTCCCCTTAAATAAACATCCTTACCGTATACGGCTTCTCTTACCTCTCTCGCCTTCGATGCAAGATATTCTATTGTTTCCTTGTCTTCGCAAAGAATTAATTGTTCAAATTCTTCGTCGGATAAATCCCTGTTTAATACAAGCTTGTCAATTATGTCTTTCATTCATTTTCCTTCTTAATATTCTAGTCTTTAGCTTTCTTCAAAAAGCAAATCATCATCAGCATGTAGCAAACCGTCTTCGGAAGCATCAGCGCTCCGAGTATCGGAACAAAAGAAGCTCCGACCGTTACCGGAATGTAGAATGCAAACGAAAGAAGCACAAGAAGCCAGATAAGTTTAAAAGCCTTATCTTCTTTACGCTTCATAAAATATATAACCACAATCATCACTCCGACAACCACAAAAGGAATATTCCTTAGTATTCCCCATAAAAGAGGCGAATCGTTTGTAAACCAGCGGTTTTGCGGGAAAAGACACAATGCAATTCTTAATCCCACAAAGATGTAAAAAGAAATCGCAAAAGGCTTTGATTCTTTTACATCATAGGCTTTAACCCAGAGACGATACACCAAAACATAAAATATCGTCATCGTTATGGATGTGACCAGTTTGCCGAATCCGAGCCAGAAATTAAAATCGCCTTCAACGAAATAATTTAAGACTCTCGGTACCAAGTGAAACGCATCACCGAACCCTAAAATCAAAGCTGCACTGCCCATCAGTCTGCCGATTGAATCTTTTCGTTTTGCAAGAATAATTATTCCTGCCGTAATCGCAAAAATCAGATAAATGATATCAAAACTGCTCTCTCCGTATTTCATATTCGCTCCCCCATAAAATCAGTTTACCCTGTAATTCGTTGCGGGTAAAAATCCGTTTTCTTTTATGCTCTCATAAATTATTCTGTCGGATAAAAATTTACCTTCTTCGTTTGATACAAATTCAATCCCATCTTCTCCCTTAGGACAGGGATAAAATTCATGATGCAGTCTGTAACCCTTGCCGGTCTTACACAAATCCAGTTTTCTCGGGAAACTTAACGTACCTTTAAACCCTTCCGCTTCGGTATTTACAGCTTTTGCCTCGTCGGAAAAATCACCCATCCACGCAATCAGGATTTTTTCTTTTACGTTTGAAAAAACCGTTCCCGCATAAAAATCATTACCGTAGTCCACGAGCAGGACTTCGTTTTGTTCTTTATCCGCCGTAAATGTAAGACCGTTAAAATCTCCGACAAAATACTGCATGGTTCGCGAATGCGCATTAGCCTCTTTAGGGAGTTTATTAAACTCTGTCTCAGGCACATCCATGCTCATCATAAGTACATACTTTTCAAATTCAAGCATACACGGGCATTCAATCATGCCTTGTAATGCATATTCGGGAAGGAAGAATTCTCCTGTCTTTTCCCACGATAAAAGATTGGTCGAATGATAAAAAACTACCGCATCTTCCGTTGTATAACATAGAGAATATCCGCCGATTATTTTATTTTCAAAAACATGCGGATCCCTCGCGGGAGTATGCTCCTTCCCTGCTATCAAAGGATTCTTTTCATACTTAAAAAACTCTTTTCCGTCCGTCGTATATGCCAGACACTGCATCTCACGCATTGTTTTATGATCGTGCGATGTATAAAACAAAAGAAGCGCGGGTGAATCCTCTTTCCCAAAGCCCGAGACATTGTCTTTATCAACGAAAGCAGAGCCCGAAAAAATCATTCCCTGCTCATCGGGGAAAAGCGCTATGGGAAGTTCTTCCCAGTGTATAAGATCTTTGGATTTTGCATGTCCCCAGTGCATATTGTCCCAAAAAACATCATCGGGATTATGCTGGAAAAACAAATGATATTCACCTTTATAAAATACCGGTCCGTTCGGATCGTTCATCCATCCTTTTGCAGGAGAAAAATGTACGAGCGGCCTTTTACTTTCATCACTCATTGAATTCTCTGATCATTTTCTTAATAAATCTGATTTCGTTTCGTTTAAAATATCCGACCAGAATATATCTTTCCTAATCCCAGACTTTTTCGGAAAGACTATCTTTTCTTGCTTTGGATAAAAACACAAGAAACAAAATCAGAAAAACCATAAATGCAGCAAACACAGGCA
>CAMYYF010000018.1:0-16848 GCA_947303375.1 uncultured Lachnospiraceae bacterium | reverse complement strand
CCATGCTCTTATCTCCTTATTTAACCTTTTCTACAACCTCAACAAGTCTCCATCTTTTATCCTTTGACAGGGGTCTTGTCTCTGCAACCTTAACTTTGTCGCCGATCTGGCAAACATTGTTTTCGTCATGTGCTTTAAGCTTATATGTTTTCTTTACGATTTTTCCGTAAAGAGGGTGCTTTACATGGTTTTCCACAGCTACTACGATAGTTTTATCCATCTTGTTGCTGATTACTTTACCTATACGCACTTTTCTTAAATTTCTTTCCACAGCGATTTCTCCTTTCTCAATCGTCTTCCTTATGCGTTAACTTCGTTCTTCTTAACTGTAAGTACTGTCTGAATACGAGCGATGTTCTTACGAACCTCTCTGATTCTTGCAGTGTTGTCAAGCTGGTTGGTTGCATTCTGGAATCTCAAATTGAAAAGTTCTTTCTTCGCATCTACCAAAGCCTTCTCTAAATCAGCGGAGGACTTCTTCATTAAATCATTAACATATGTATTACTTTTCATTAATTGTCTCCTCCTTCCAATTCTGCCTTAGAAACAATCTTGCACTTGCAAGGAAGTTTGTGTGTAGCAAGACGAAGTGCTTCTTTTGCTACCTCTTCCGAAACACCGGCGATTTCGAACATTACTCTGCCGGGCTTAACTACTGCTACCCAATATTCTACAGAACCTTTACCGGAACCCATACGAGTACCTAAAGGCTTTGTTGTAACAGGCTTGTCAGGGAAAATCTTAATCCATACCTGACCACCACGCTTAATGTAACGGGTCATTGCAACACGGGCTGCTTCGATCTGGTTTGACTTGATCCAGCAGGGTTCTGCTGCTACTATACCATACTCACCGTAAGTAATCTGGTTGCCCGAAAGAGCTTTACCCTTCATACTTCCACGGAACTGCTTACGATGTTTAACTCTCTTAGGTAATAACATTATTTTGCACTCCCTTCTTTATTTTCTTTTACGGGGAGAACTTCGCCCTTGTAGATCCAAACCTTTACGCCAACTTTGCCGTAGGTTGTATCTGCCTCAGCGAAACCGTAATCGATATCGGCACGTAATGTCTGAAGAGGAATAGTACCGTCACTAATTGTCTCAGTACGAGCCATATCAGCACCGCCTAAACGGCCGGAAAGCTGAACTTTGATACCGTAAACTCCCGATTTCATGGTTCTTGTCATAGCCTGCTTCATTGCTCTTCTGTAAGCAACACGGTCTTCGAGCTGCTTAGCGATGTTCTCAGCAACAAGCTGTGACTCTTTCTCGGGTCTCTTGATCTCTTTGATGTCAACGTTTACATTCTTGCCTGTGAGTTTCTTTAACTCTTTCTTTGTGTTTTCGATATCAGCGCCGCCTTTACCGATAACAAGACCGGGCTTTGAAGTATAAACGGTAACTTTAACTTTATTTGAAGCTCTTTCGATATCGATTTTGCTGATACCGGATGTATAGAGTTTCTTCTTTAAATATTTTCTGATGTTGTAATCTTCAACAAGGCAATCAGCGAAATCAGCATCTGCGTACCACATAGAACCCCAGTCCTTGATAACGCCAACTCTTATACCATGAGGATTAACTTTCTGTCCCATACTGTTCCTCCTATCTTTCATTGAGCACGATGGTAATGTGGCTCATTCTCTTTTCGATTCTGTAAGCTCTGCCCTGTGCTCTGGGTCTGATTCTCTTCATTGTGGGTCCCTTATTTGCATAACATTCTTCAATGTAAAGCTTCTCGGGATTCATGCCGTTGTTGTTTTCGGCATTGGCGATAGCACTAAGTAAAAGCTTTTTGATAATGCTTGATGCATATCTGGGGTTGTACTCCAGAATAGCCAAAGCCGTATTAACATCTTTGCCTCTGATGGCGTCAAGTACGAAGCAAGCCTTCTGTACCGATACTCTTGCGTAAGATAACTTTGCCGAAGGTCTTGTCTCCCTGTTCTCTTTATTACGCTCTCTCTTGTATTGTGATCTGCTTTTTGTTTCTTCCATGGATTAAAACCTCCTTCCTTACTTAGATTTAGATTTCTTTTCGTCTTTACCGTGGCCTCTGTATGTTCTTGTAGCTACGAACTCACCGAGCTTGTGGCCAACCATATCTTCCGTTACATATACGGGAACATGCTTTCTACCGTCATGAACCGCAAATGTATGTCCTACGAATGAGGGAAAGATTGTGGAACGACGTGACCAGGTCTTAATTACTGATTTATTACCCGCTGCGTTCATTGCGTCAACCTTCTTTAAAAGGCTTGCATCAGCAAAGGGTCCTTTTTTTAATGATCTTGCCATTATTTTCCTCCTTATCAATATGCGCTTACTTTAATGCGCGTCCGTCTCTTCTTCTTACGATGAGCTTGTTAGACTGCTTGTTTTTCTTTCTTGTCTTCAAGCCCAAAGCCGGCTTGCCCCAAGGTGTGCAAGGACCGGGACGACCGATACTACACTTACCTTCACCACCACCATGAGGATGGTCGTTGGGGTTCATTACAGAACCACGTACTGTAGGGCGGATGCCCATGTGACGCTTACGTCCTGCCTTACCGATATTGATAAGGTTGTGATCTACGTTACCTACGATACCTACTGTTGCTCTGCACATGATAGGTACCATTCTCATTTCGCCTGAAGGAAGACGAAGTGTTGCGTACTTACCTTCCTTAGCCATGAGCTGTGCACTGTTGCCGGCTGAACGAACCATCTGGCCGCCCTTGCCGGGTAAAAGCTCAATGTTGTGTACCTGAGTACCTACGGGAATCTTGTCAAGAGGTAAGCAGTTGCCGATTCTTACTTCGGCATCGGGTCCGTTCATGACTTTCATTCCGTCCTTTAAGCCTTCGGGTGCGATTATATAAGCTTTCTCGCCGTCTGCGTAGCAGATAAGTGCGATGTTTGCTGTTCTGTTGGGATCGTATTCGATTCCGATTACCTTAGCGGGAATTCCGTCTTTATTTCTCTTGAAGTCTACGATTCTGTATTTCTTCTTGGCTCCGCCGCCATGGTGTCTAACTGTTATCTTACCCTGATTGTTACGTCCTGCTGTCTTCTCCATTGCGACACAGAGTGATTTCTCGGGTGTCTTCTTGGTAATTTCAGAGAAGTCAGAGCCAGTCATATTTCTTCTGGAGGGTGTATAGGGATTGTATGTCTTAATTCCCATTTCTTTGTTCTCCTTTACTGTTATTTATTATCATGCTTCATTGCATATAGATTGGCGTATTAGATACCTGAGAAGATCTCGATATCCTTGCTGCCTTCTGTAAGCTTAACGATAGCTTTCTTTGTCTCGGCAGTCTTGCCATATACATTGCCACGTCTCTTGTTTTTGCCGTTGCAATTCATTGTGTTTACACTTGCTACCTCTGTGCCGGGAAACATTTTCTCAACAGCGTCTTTAATCTGATTCTTGGTAGCATCGGGATTTACTAAGAAGGTATACTTCTTGTCGCCCATACCGGACATACTCTTTTCAGTAACAACCGGCTTTAAAATAACGTCATAATATTTAAGATCTGCCATTATGCGTATACCTCCTGAATCTTTTCTACCGCATCCTTGGCAAGTACAAGTGTCTTAGCATTCATAATGTCGTAAACATTGATGTTGTCTGCTACAGCTGTATTTGCGTTTGCGATGTTTCTAGCGGATAAAATCGTATTAGCATCGTTCTCTTTGATAACAACTAAAGCCTTCTCTGCTTTGATGTTGTTTAAGAACTCTGCGAACTTCTTTGTCTTGATTTCATCAAACTTGATTTCGTCGATAACCATGAGCTTTCCTTCGGTTACCTTGTTTGTAAGAGCGGACTTAAGAGCAATTCTCTTTTCCTTCTTATTAAGTTTGAATGAGTAATCTCTGGGTACGGGTGCGAATACTACGCCGCCGTGTCTCCACTGAGGAGATCTTGTTGAACCCTGTCTTGCATGACCGGTTCCTTTCTGTCTCCAGGGCTTTGCACCACCGCCGGATACCTCCGAACGGGTTTTGGCTTTCTGTGTTCCCTGGCGCATATTTGCAAGGTGCTGAACTACAGCCATGTGTACTAAATGTTCATTTACTTCGATACCGAAAATATCATCGAGCAAATCCATCTTTCCGACTTCCTTGCCTTCCATATTGTAAACAGATACCTGAGCCATCTGTGTGTTCCTCCTTTCGTCCGATTAAGCTTCAGCCTTGGTTGTTTCTTTAATAGTAACCATGGCTTTCTTGGGTCCGGGTACAGCGCCCTTGATTAAAAGTAAGTTCTTTTCAGCATCAACTCTGACAACTTCAAGATTTCTTACTGTAGCCTTCTTGCCACCCATCTGACCGGGCATACCTTTGCCCTTAAATACACGGCTGGGTGAAGAACATGCGCCGTTTGAACCCTGATGACGATGGAACTTTGAACCGTGCTTCATGGGTCCTCTGTGCTGACCGAGTCTCTTGATAGCACCCTGGAAACCTTTACCTTTGGTAATTGCTGTTGCATCGATCTTGTCGCCTTCAGCGAAGATGTCTGCTTTGATTTCCTGAGCAAGAGCGTATTCGGAAGCATTCTCGAACTTAAACTCTCTGACAAAACGCTTGCTTGTTGTGCCGGCTTTCTTGAAATGTCCCTGCATAGCCTTTGTTGTGCCGTTTGCATGAACGATTTCCTTCTTGCCTTTAGCGTCCTTATTGATAATTTTGTCTTTCTTGTCTACGAAACCTACCTGAACTGCTTCGTATCCGTCGTTCTCAACGGTCTTTACCTGAGTAACTACGCAAGGACCTGCCTGGAGAACTGTTACCGGAATGAGTGTGCCGTCTTCAGCGAAGATCTGAGTCATTCCGACTTTTGTAGCTAAAATAGCCTTTTTCATTTTTTGACCTCCTTTTGATTCCACTACAGCGGTATCCATATAGGATGCATACTAGTTGTGGAAGTCATTTTGTTTTTTCTTATTAATAATGTAACGATTGTGATCTGCGGTTTGGGTTTGAACCGATTAGATCATTTTAATATTGATATAAACGCCTGCGGGCATTTCGAGCTTCTGCATAGCGTCTATAACTTTCTGGTTGGGCTCATGAACATCGATAAGTCTCTTGTGAGTTCTCTGTTCAAACTGCTCTCTGGAGTCTTTGTACTTGTGTACGGCACGGATGATTGTGATGATCTCCTTCTTAGTAGGAAGGGGAACGGGTCCGCTAACCTTTGCTCCATTTTTCTTGCAAGTGTCGATAATCTTAGCTGCGGATGCATCAACTGTCTGATGCTCGTAAGCCTTAAGTGTGATTCTCATTACTTGATTTGCCATAAAAAAAGTCTCCTCTCATATTTTGTACTTAAGATTCAAGTACAACAAGCGGCGACTGTACACTCTCCCGTGTGTGTCGCATCCTTTTCTAAAAAATAAACGACCACACGTCGTTTCTGCTTAAAGCAGACTATAATGTTTGTACAGTGACTTGTCGTCAGTATCTCGACTTGACATTCGCTCCGTGTAAAAACCTGCGATTGACGCAGCAACCTTACACATCATTGCTATCAATGTCACAGCAAATGCTATATTATCAAATTAATTCTTTAATTTCAAGCATTTTTTACAAAAATTTTCAATAAATTTCTACACACGACATTCAGGCACAACTTTTAGTTGTAAAGCTTCTATATATAGTGTGCAGTGTATAAGCGTAAAAAGAGTTCCGGTTTTTGAACCGAAACCCTTTTGTTAGTATAATGAACCGACTCAGCTTAATTAATGAGGTATTGTATTAAGCTGATTTAAATACTGGGATAATCCTGCAAAAATACCCGTGGTAACTATTCCCAGTGTTGCAAGAACCATGAGTACGACAATTAAAATTACCGCAAGCAACCAAAGTACAAATATAACTATACTGATTATCAGTCCGGCCTTTGCCAAGCCCTTGGGCTGATCTTTTTTGTTAACTCCAATGATTCCGAGAATAAATCCTGCGATAAGAAGCGGAACTATTAAGAAGTTGCCAAACTGCATCATAAATCCCAAAACCCATCCGATATATGGAATTGTTGCAAGCATTATTCCGCAACACGAGATAAGCATAATTACGACTGCAACCATTGAAAAAATAAAAGAAAGAATACCACATACATTTTTCTTTTGAGGTACCACTTCGTAATTATTCATCTCTCCGTAATAGTAGTTATTATAATTCTGAGGATTGTTATCCATTTTCTCTCCTTTATAAACAGAAATTCTTCATTAAATAAATGAAGAATTTCCGCTTAAATATTTTAGTTCTTATTCGTTATATTAATATGTTGACTCTAATGAATCCTGTAATTCTTCAAGATATTCCTGGAATCCCGGAGTACTGGTTAATCCACCGAGAGCAGCTTTGCTTACAAGACCGATTATTGTAAGAATAAGGCTTAATCCGCCAAGGAGTAATCCGATAATACCGAGAACCAGACCGGCGATTGCCATGCCCTTCTGATCGGGTCTTTTCTTCATGCCTGCAATACCTAAAATAATTGCAACAAGAGACATGATAATTCTTGCAAAGATTAAGATAAATTTAAGTACTGTAAATACTACTGTTGAAGTACCGACACAACATCCGCAAATAAGTGCAACGAGTGAAACAATACCAAGAATCATTGCAACGAGACCGAGAGCATTGATACCCTTCTTCTCTTCTGCATTGTCATATGAACTGTAGTCTGTATAAACGGGCATTGTGCCTGCTTCTGCACCGGCTGCTGTTGTTGCTGCCTCTACCACAGGTTCTGTTGCTGCTTCTACCACGGGTTCTGCTGCTGCCTCTACTACGGGCTCAGCCGCCTGAGCTGCTTCTACTACGGGTTCTGCTGCTGCTTCTACTACGGGCGCTGCTGCCTCTACTACTGCTTCTGCTACAGCTTCTTCAACTTTAGCTCCACACTGAGGGCAAAACTTTCCGCCTTCAAATTCAAATCCACAACTACTGCATTTCATTTTTTTATTTTCCCCTTTCATAATTGTTTTAGGATAATAATCATTATAGATTAATGCATTATCAAGTTTAACATAGATAAAGTGCGAATTGCAAGTAAAATGCGTTGTTGAAATACATTTCGAAAAAAGATATTATATACGTATGGAAAAAAGATCAGACACTATTAATATAAGAAGAAAATCCTCTCCTTCCAAAAAAAGGCACGACAAAAAAGACGGGAAAAAAGGCCTTAATATCCTTTTTATTCTTCTTTTTTATTTATTCCCTATAGTGACTCTGCTCATTCCGTACCTTGTTTTCAAAACGAATTTTTCGCCCGTTCTCACCAAGGATTTTATCGATGAACTCGCATTCGTAAAATATCTTGCCCAGCATAATTCCCATGATTTTGCGGACGGCTGGATTTCCACAAAGCCTTTTATTCCTTTATCCACCAGATATTTTCTTACATATTATTTAAATGATTATGCAACATGGCAGGATGCTCTTTTAAAATCCGTTACCGCCGTGTATGCCATTTTTTCCGTTGCATATATTTTCTTTGTTACTTCTCTTCACGCAAAGAAATTCTATACATATATAATTGCGTCGATTCCCGCAATTCCTCTTGCCATCATCGGTCTTAAGGCGGTCTATGACGTTAATTACATCTTAACTGTTTTTATTCCCGTACTCTTATGCCTTGGCCTGATAATTCACGGCATCAGATTTAAAGTACCCGTTCCTTTTAAAATAGCAATATCTCTTCTCGCAGTTATTCCGGTTATCGTTATCGGCATTTATATGCATAATATGAAATCGCAGTATTCGTTCGACAATTCGAATCTTTTATCAGCTAATCTGTCCGCAAAGGCAGAGGCTGTTGACTTAACCGGCGATTATAAACCGCTGATTGACTATCTTGATACCAACGGAATTAAACTTGCCTACTGCACGGATACAATTATTAATGAAATTACAGTCATCGGAAACGAAAGGGTTGAAATTGCACCTGTCGTGTCTCCGGAAGATTTAACGAGTGTTGAAATAAAAGAAGATACTCTTCCCACGCCTTATGAAAAAGTGTCAAGAGAGTCAAAGCCCTTTTACATGATTTACGATAACGATACCGTTAAAAAGTACTCTTCTTCTCTCGCATTAAAGTTTGGTGAAATTACTTACTCCGACACAAATTATACCGTTTATTCCTATAAAAACTTTGATTATTTCGATGACCGTATTTTCCAGAACAACATGATTCGTCTTGCATCTGAAAAATATGACAGTTTTTATTACAGTTTCCTTGGCTCAACGATTGAAGATGCCGGCAAATTCCCCACATTCTTCGGGAACACGCCCATCTTTATCACCCCTTCGGATATCGAGTACGAGGACACAAATGTACTGCTCGATATGGCAGTTGCAAAAGACGGCCTGAAATACGCATTCTTTGAGATTGATCCCGTGACGTTCATAAAAGGTGACGGCAAAGAGGAATTCGAATACTTTAATAAAATGATAGAAAAATATTCGGATGTTTCTTTTTATGCGATTCTTTCCTACCCTTCTGTTTCTTATTGGAAGAGCTTAAGCGAAGATGAGAGAAAACAGACTCTCGACGATTACGAATCATGTATTGCGACTCTGACTCACAACGACAATCTGAGTATGTACTGGCCCGGAAACAACAAGTGGCTCATTGAAAGTCCGGACAATTATATAAATGAAGTTCCCGCCTCCGATGTGGCATTAAATCTTCTGATACTGACAACCTGTAATCTTAAATACTCTGTGGATAAGAAATCCTTCGCCGATGAAAAGGACGTTCTCTTAGAGATCGTAAAAGAAGACGTTAAGTATCCTGATTTGTCGGGAAAAGAAATCGTATTCTTCGGAGACAGTATAATGGGCAATTACCACGGTCCTCTCTCGATTCCCGGCGAATCGGCAAGTCTTTCGGGTGCCGACACATATAATCTCGGCGTCGGCGGAACGTGCGCTATCAGAGATTTTAACAAGCTCGTCGATGCTTTTTTAGGAAGCGGTTCTTTGTCGGATATAGAAGATAAGGACTTTTTAAGCGAACTTGAACGATTCGAAAATGAGCATGATGAAAATAAAGAACTTTACTTTATAGTAAATTACGGAGTAAACGATTATTTTATGGGCGTTCCCGCTCATGTTAATACGGGTGCTCCTTACAGCGAATATGCGTATGACTCCTATGAAGCCTCAATGACCGACGGTATCATTAAGCTTCAATCTACTTATCCTAATGCGAAAATCATCATTCTTTCGCCGATTTACACCAATTACTTTGAGGCCGGCGAACGCATAATGTCTGATGTCGGTGCGCCTCTTCAGACTTACAGGGATATGGGTAAATTTATATCCGAAAAGCTCGGAACAGAGTGGATTGATTCTCTGAATTTGATAGAAATTAATGAAGATAATTACGAAACTTATCTTATAGACGAAGTTCACCCGAATTTTGACGGAATATATCTTATAAGTGATTCGATTATTCGTTTTATCGCAGGGGAAAAGAAAGAAATTGAAGAAGAAAAGAAAGATTAAATCCAGTAAGGATAATCTTCCATTTCGATACAGCCTTCTTCATCCTTTTCGATAAAGCAGGCCATAAAAGCATCCGCAAAGCTGATGCCCGAAGTATAAAGAAACAGCGGAATGAGTTCCATTCCGAGAATACCGAGAAGAAGGAATATCCAGGCCTTCTTCTTTTTTAATACGAAAAGATGTCCGCCGTATGCGCCGAGCAAAAATCCGAGCCAGACGAAAGGCGCTTTTTTTACACGGATGGGATTATCATAAGGTGCGGGATCATCGACAATTTCAGAGATTCTCTGTTTCATGTGAAAGATAATAAAGATTGTGGCGGCAAGAGAAACAAAAGCAGCCACATAACTTAATACTCCAAGTGCGCCCGTTACGGCTGAAAAGATTTTTAAGCCCGTTTCTGCCATTCCTCCGAGTCCGTAAATATCCAGTACCGTAGAAAGATCCTCAGGATTAACCGAATTGCCGAGCGAATCCATAAACATGGAAATAATTGCCCTGCCTAAAATGGAAAATGAAGAAGCGAGCGCAATAATTAAAACCAGGACCAGCACCAGGCCCTGGATATGAAGAATCATTATGTCTTTGTAACGCCCGTCCGTCCCTTTGGGAGGAAAGATGCCTTTTTCTTTAGTTTCCATATTAATTGAACTCTATGGTTTTTATATCATCAGGTGTAACCTGAACAAATCTCTTGGGTGAAGAAGTGGGAATAAGCGCCAATATCGGATCTTCAAAGTTTCCGACAAACTTGTCTTTTCCGCCAATCATATGAATCAAAACCTCTTCGCCGTTGTATAAAACGATTCTGTTATCGTCGATGAAAACATCCGAAAAGTCGATGTCGAAATACATTTTGTCTTTTAATTTCGCATCATAATCATATATCTCGGCTTTGTACTTGTGCTCGCTGTCGTCGCTCGCAAAGAAAAGAGCCACATATTTGTCGTCCTCGTGAACCGAAAGGACCTTCTCCGAAAGAAGAATTTCGCCTGAACTCTGAGGCTTCTGGTCTCCGCTGTAAAACATAAGTCTGTTATCGGCTACTGCTACTGCCTTGCTGTTACCGGCAAACTTAATTTCCGGAACGAGTGCACTCTGATAAATGTAACTCGACATCAGGCTGTCCTGCGAATTCTGTCCGACCTGGCCGAAATTATAAAATCCGACGGAGGTGTAAAACGAACCCTTGTCGACATTAAGATACGATACCGCGCCTAAAACACCGTTGTCTGAAATGGCTATTTCAAGCGGATATCCGTATCCTTTCATAGTCGTATTAAAGAAAATCATTTCCTCGCCGGCTGTATTGTAAATGTAAATGGGCGTATTGTCGTCACCGTCCAAAACTGCCATGACATAACCGCTGCCTGCAACTTTAAACTTACGAATGGGCATACCCGTATCGATTTTTCCTAAGACATTCTTTTCATCCATTAGGAATATGCTGCCGCCGTTATAATCGGCTACCGCAACAATGCCGTTTGAAATATCAACCAGGGGTTTTTGCATCTGGAAAGCTTCGTTCCAGATCTGCTCGCCCTTGTAATTGACGCATTTAATACCGTCCGAATTGTAAACGATGAAATTGTTGCCGAATCTCTCGACCTTCGAGCCCGTGGAAATAAAGAACTCCGTCGAAGAAACTTCGGTCACACCCGTGTATTCCTTGTTAATAAAGAATACTCTGGCAACAACAAATCCGACAGCGGCAATTAAGAACAAAGCCAAAACGATGATGAAAACCCACATCATTTTGCTTACCTGATGGCCTGCACGCTTTTTGTTAAAGTCCGCAAAAAGATTCTCCTTTTTTGCCGCGCCTTTTTTAGCGTCGTTCTTTTTTGAATCGCTCTTTTTAAATTGTTTTATGTTTCCGTTCTCTTTTTTCATCGGTTACAAATTAACATATGAATCCTAAAAGAATCCATTTTTCTCCGGTTTATTTCTTTTATGAGATTAGTCTGCAATTGTGCTGAATCTGTAAACAGTGGTTGACTTAAAGCCCTTGTTTTCATCGAATAAAGGTCTTGCGAAGGCGGGATCGTTTGCACTGTTGGGGAAGTACTGGCTCTCAAGACAGAGACCCTGGCGCTGGTTGTAAACCGCACCGTTCTTGCCCTTTTCGCCGCCTACATAGTTGCCGATATAGAACTGCACGCCGGGAAGATCGGTTAATGTTTCCATCACGATTCCGGACTCATCGTCAAATACGGTTGCGGCAACCTTTAAGCTGCCGTCCCAGTCATTAATGCAGTAGTTATGGTCAAATCCGTTTGTAAAAGCAAGCTGATCATAGTTCATATCAAGCAGATTGCCGATCTTCTTAGCTTCGGTGAAATCCATCGGAGTTCCCGCAACTTTTTTGATTTCGCCCGAAGGAATGCTTTCGTCGTCAACGGGAAGGAAACTGTCTGCATTGAAAACGATGGATTCATTAAGAATGCTTCCTGAATCATGTCCGTTTAAGTTGAAGTATGTATGATTGGTCATGTTGATGATTGTCTTTTTGTCTGTGGTTACATCATAATCAATCTTGATTTCATCTTCTTCGGTGAGTGTATAAACAACTTTTGCCTTAAGATTTCCGGGAAGTCCCAAATCCATGTCGGCTTTGTCAATCGTAAAAGTAACGCTGTTGTCGCCTGTTTCAGCGTCCCATACTCTCTTCTGAAGCGAGCCGAGTCTTGCTGTGTGAAGGTTGTTTCTTCCGTTGTCATTTACTTCGAGCTTGTACTCGGTTCCGTCAATTACAAAACTGGCATTTGCCGTTCTGTTTGCAACGGGTCCTACGATAGCACCGAAGCACTTATCATCAGTGAAATAATCCTTTACATCTTCATATCCGAGGATTACATCTCTGACTTTTCCGTCTTTTCCCGCAAAGAGAAAATTTGTGATAATACATCCGAAATTGATAACGGAAAGTTCAGTTCCGTTCTCGTTTTTCATAGTATATTTAAATAAATTTTCACCGTTAGGTCCTTTTCCTATTTCTTTAACTGTAACGCCCATTTTTACCCTCCTGAGATAATTTTTTTATAATTCTACTCTTCCTTCGAGCGCACGAAGAAGAGTGACTTCGTCAATATACTCGATATCTCCGCCTACCGGCACGCCGGAAGCTATTCTGGTAACCTTAATGCCCGTGGGTTTGATGAGTTTGCTTATGTACATCGCTGTGGTTTCGCCTTCAAGCGAAGCATTGGTTGCGATGATTACTTCATCAATATCGCCTTCAAGTCTGGAGATTAATTCTTTAAGTCTTATGTCCGCAGGTCCTATGCCAAGCATCGGAGAAATGGCACCGTGAAGCACATGGTAAACACCTCTGTATTTGCCGGTTTTCTCGTATGCCGCAAGGTCTCTGGGATTTTCGACAACCATAATTGTTTTATGGTCTCTCTGCTTGTCAGCGCAAACGGGGCAAAGTTCGGAATCGGTCATCGTAAGGCATTCTTTGCAGTAATGGGTATGTTTTTTTGCATTGTCAATTGCCGACGTCAGCTTCTCCACGCGTTCGTTCGGAAGGCTGACAATATAATATGCCATTCGCTGAGCCGATTTGTTTCCGATTCCCGGAAGCCTCTCGAGTTCTTCTATTAATCTGTTTATGTATCCGCTGTTAATTTCCATCTTTTAGAAGTTGAGTCCGCCGAAATTCATACCGCCGGTCATTGAGTTAACCGCATCGTTATTGGCTTCTTCAATCTGATTTAAAATATCGTTCATGCAGGCCATGATTAAGTCCTGAAGATCTTCAACATCCTCGGGATCCACAACCTCGGGATTAATGGTTACATTCTTCACTTCTCTCTTGCCGGTCATTGTGATGCTGATTGCATTACCGCCTGCTGTAGCAGTGAATTCCCTGGTTTCCATTGCCTTCTGGTTTTCTTCCATCTGACGTTGCATTCTCTGCGCCTGCTTCATCAGATTGTTCATATTGCCGGGCATCATTCCTCCGGGGTATCCGCCTCTTTTTGCCATTTCTTTATTCCTCCTGAATTAAATTCTTTTAAAAATCTTCTTTGGGAAAATCGTCGTCCGAATCGTCTATCTCCATATTGGGCTTCTTTGAATTCGGAATCGAATCGTATTTTGATCCGTTCTCGTCAAGCACCAGTTCATAGGTTACTTCTTTTCTGACACGTTCGTTTAATATTCCCTGTAAAACCTTTGCTCTCTCCGGATCTTTTAAGCCGTCATAAGTCATTATTGAAGGACATACCAGAATGAGTACATTCGGCTTTGCGGCATCCATCGAACATTTTACTTTTATCATAAAGCCCTTTACGAGAGCCTCGGCATTATCCGTTATCGAACTCCACTCGTCCGCTATCTGCTGAATGTCGGCGGGAATTGCAGTCGGAAGTTCAATCTTTTTTTCCTGAGGTGCGGAAGGTGTATTGTTTCCCTCAGAAGAAGTATTTGCAACCACAAATGCACCTTCTTCGAGCTTCTTTTCAATGCTTCTTATTCTGTCTAAAAGAGCATCGGGCTTTCTGTCCATCTGAGGTGTGCAAAGTTTAATAAGCGTCATCTCCGTCAGAACTCTTGTCTGGGTAGTCGTCTTAAGCGCACCCGTCAGTTCGGAAAGAATTCTTATATAACGCATTATTGTCTGAAGCTCCGCTTTTTCACTATCCGCCTTCATTTCGGCGAAATTCTCGCTCGTCACATCCAGTATCTTTTGGGGAGCATCGGAACTTTTTATAATCATCAGGTTTCTTAAATACCAGGTAAAATCCGCAACAAATCTGTTTACTTCGGTACCTGCGACTACCACTTCCTCGAGGTCTCTTATAACCGCCGTTACATTCTGTGAAACGACATCGTTGAAAACCTTGGAGTAAATGTCGGTCTTTACCGCGCCGAGAGCTACCAGTACTTTGTCGAGTGTCAGTTCTTCCTTCGGATAAAAAGCTATGCACTGATCAAGGAGTGACAGGCCGTCACGCATCGAACCGTCCGCTGCCTTTGCGACATATCTAAGTGCTTCATCCGTAGCAGAAACATTTTCCTTATCCGTCAGTTCACGCATTCTGCCTGCGATTGTTTCAAGAGGAATCCTCCTAAAATCGTATCTCTGGCAACGCGACATAATCGTGGGAATAATCTGGTGCGCTTCCGTTGTGGCTAAGATAAAAATTACATGTTCGGGTGGCTCTTCTATTGTTTTTAGAAGCGCATTGGAAGCATCATTCGTAAGGTTGTGTGCCTCGTCGATAATGTATACCTTATATTTGCCGCTGACCGGTCTGTAATCCACTTCGTTGATAAGCTCACGGATTTTTTCGATACCTCTGTTTGAGGCCGCATCCATCTCAATCATATTAAGGGATGATCCGTTTGCAATTGCCTTGCAGGTCTCGCATTCTCCGCAGGGATTTCCGTTTACCGGATGTTCGCAGTTGACCGCTCTCGCCATAATCTTGGCAAGTGTGGTTTTACCCGTTCCTCTGGTACCGCAGAAAAGATACGCATGTCCGATTCGGTTTTGAATTATTTGATTTTTCAGTGTGGTAACTATCGCGTCCTGACCTCTGACCTCATCAAAAGTCTGCGGTCTGAACTTACGATACAATGCCAGATATGACATGCCAAATCCTCGTGTATGGGCTGTGCCCTTTATTTACAGTTTTATTTTGCCATTATTTCTTTCATCATAAGTCCGCAAGGTGATAAATCTTCGTCCGTGAAGCCGAAAGTCTTGTCACATTTTGCTGCAATGATGGAAGATGTTTCGTCTTTGTTTGAAAGGTTCCAGATAATGTGGCTTACCTTCTCTTCGTTAAGAAGGTTAATCCAGATTTCCGACTGTTCCTCGTTGATATCTCCGTCGCCGTCGGCTCTTCCGACACCGAACTCTGTTACGAATACAGGAAGGTTTTTGCTTCTTGCGTATGTGAATTTGTCACGGAGTTTATCACGATGGGTGTCCGCATAAAAATGCAGAGTATACATTATATTTTCATAATCAAGAGGTGCATCCGCAGCCTCATCCACGCCCTGTGACCAGATGGTGGTTCCGACTATAATAATCTTTGAATCGTCTATTTCTTTTATGATGGGTATTACCTGATTGGCGTAACGTTTGATGTCGTCCCAGGTAACTTCTTCCTTGGTTTCAAGGTTCATGTTGGGCTCGTTGCAGATTTCGTAAATCACATTGTCGTAAGCGGTAAGCTTCGGACAGATGCTTTTGAAAAATCTGATGGCCATATCCGTATGCATATTAGGGTCGTAATCTAAAAGAATATGCCAGTCAATCATGCAGTAAAGGCCAAGCTTTTTGCAAAGTTCTGCTCCGTTAAGAATGATTTCTTCAAGCTCCGCTCTGTGCTCGTCATTTGAATCCGCATAGCCTTCGTGATTGTCGGCAAAGCCCGAATACATTGCAAGACGCATGATGCTAACTTTGTATTCGTCACGAAACTGCTTGAAAGCCTCCTCGTTGACATACTGAGGATACACGTTTAAGTTATGTGTGCTGATTCCTTTTAACTGGACAATATCGCCGTTTGCATCAACGAGATTTTTCCCCTCTACATGCAGTTTGCCGTATTTTTCAAACGGTGTCATATAACCCCTCCGATTAATTTTTCATTTTCTGTCTTGTCGGCAAAATCCGACTTCTTATTATACCACGTTTCGCCCTTAAATGTCACTTAAAATGGGTAAAAAGCACTCATAAAAAAAGATACCCCATTCAGGATATCTTTTATGGTTTCAAATACTTTTTACTGTGCCGAATCCGTATTGACGCTCATTTTTCTTACAGCGCTTCGAACCGGTATTCCTACCGCAACCGCAACTGCCATTTTAATCGCATCGGCTAAGATAAACGGAACCACTCCCGCCATAAGTGCGGCGCCAAAACTCATTTTATACGATATTGCAAGCCATGCGGTGCCCAGTGCATAGCAGCAGGCCGTTCCGAGAACCATTCCGAGTATGTGAAGCGGAATGTTTTTTTCAAACTTTGAAATGAAAAATCCTGCCACAAGCGATAAGAAAATATATCCGATCATGTATCCGCCCGTGGGTCCGAGAAGTTTTCCGGCACCTGCGCTAAAGCCCGTAAATACCGGAACTCCCACGAATCCAAGTAAAAGATACAGAATGCAGCTGACCGTTCCCCAGAGCCATCCGTTAACATATACCGCAAAGAATATTCCGAGAATTCCGAGTGAAATCGGAACGGGGCTTACGGGAATCGTAAAAGAAAGAGGTCCCAAAATACATATTATTGCCGTCGAAAGTGCTACCTTAGTAATGGTTATTGTCGTTATTCTTGTTTTGTTTTTCATATTTATTCTTCCCTTTGGTT
>CAMYYF010000017.1:0-17076 GCA_947303375.1 uncultured Lachnospiraceae bacterium | reverse complement strand
TATCAGGGTCAGCCTCAATACCAAGGCCAGCCGCAGTATCAGCAGCCCAGACCGCAGATGCAGGGCCAGCCTCAAATGCAGCAACCGAGACCTCAAATGCAGGGGCAGATTCCGCCTCAGCAGCCGAGACCTCAGACACCGCCTCAACAGCAGAAGCCTCCCAAGAAGAAGAAAAAGGGAGTTGCTGGAATTATTATTCTTATAATAGTTATTGTTTTGCTTTTGCTTGCGCTTATTATTGGTGCGGTTGCAATAGTTATTTTCAGCGGTGTTTTAAAGAGTCCTAAAAAGATATTTGCTGAAGATGTGGTTAAAATAACAGAGAATATAAACGGGGAAATTCCGAGTATCGGATCAATTCCTCTTGAGGCGCTATTCCATATGGGAGTGGATGATACAGATAATTCTCATACCACAACGAAAACAACGGAAATAGTGTCCGAGACAATGAGTGAATATAACGTGGAAATGGTACAGACCTACAGTTATAACAAAGATAACGGAGATACGGCATACGATTTCACGGTTAATGTAAACGGTTCTCCTATGGGAAGCGGTTCACTTTATTTTGTGGACGATGAATTCTTATATGTACCTATGGATCCGGATTCTCCGATGGTAAGATATGAGGTTGATTCCGACACAGTAAACAGTCTTAAAAATCTCGGTGCCATGGAACGTTTCTCTCTTATGGTAATGGAAAAAGGCAGAGGAAGCGAAATAAACTGGAAACAGGAGATAAAAGAATTCAGCAACAATGTACTTGCTGAAATCCCTAAGAGTTCATTCAAGAAATCAAAGGGTACATACATGATTCTCGGCGCAGAGCAGAACTGTAAGACAGTAACGGTAAGCGCATCCGATAAAGAAGCTTTTGCACTTATAGAAGGTGTTGGCAAATTGATGTATAAAGGCATTGAATCCGAAGAAGATTTAAGTGCATTTGAATCTGTTCTTTCATCATACGAAGCAAATGGCGGAACACTTGATTTGACCATGACAACGTATGAGTACAAGAAAACACCTGCCGCTATCACGATGGAAATAGATTTTAACGGAGAAGTTTCCACATTCGATATCAGTTACTACAAGAAGGGCAACGAAAAGCAGTTTATTGTTGACGGTGGAGATTCATACTACGAAGAGAGTATTGTTTCCAAAGGAATCGGTCAGACTCATATGACAAACAAAATTGATTTTGGCAGTGCTTTCCTTACAATTGAGCAGGATTCAACCGGTATCGGCAATTCTAAAGAGTTAAAGGGAACATTTGAAATCTGTCCTGCAGGAGACTCGGATACAGACAGTATGGCAACGATTGCAGGTAAAACAATTACCGGTACTATCGAAGAAACTTCAATCCTCGGAAACGGAGTTAAAACAACCGAAATTTCGAGTGAAAAAGGAAGTGTTTCAATTGTCACCACAATGGAGAGAAGTACTCTGGATACAAGCAAGATTACTCCTCCGACATTCCTTTCGGAGTCCGGAATTGACTGCGGATCGAGTCTTGAAGATTTAAAAGAAACACTTGAAGTCTTCAACAAAGATGATTCATTCAAAGTAGACAACTCGATTGCTCATATAGCACAGGTATACTACCTCATATTCAAACAGAGCGGAATGAATAAAACCGGAGTAGATTATGATTGAGGCAAAAGGTCTTGTAAAAAAATATGGTAAATTCGTTGCGGTAGACAACCTGTCTATGACCCTTGATGTCGGCGAAAGCGTTGTGCTGCTTGGTGCAAACGGCAGCGGAAAAAGTACGCTTATGAGTATGCTCGCCCTGGTACTTAAACCAACGGAAGGCGAAGTACTTATCGACGGACAAAAAGGTAAAAAGGCAAAGTCTAAGATTGCTTATGCTCCGCAAAATATCGTATTGTTTGAAGAATTAACGGTTACGGAAAATCTTTATGCATGGTCTTCTCTTAAAGGCAAAGAAAATGTTGAAAGAGCAGAGTATTTGATTTCCGAACTGGATATGGGCAGTTTTAAAAAGAAACGCGTTGACCGTCTTTCAGGCGGTCAGCGCAGAAGAGTAAATATAGCAGTAGCAATGATGGGAAATTACGATTATCTCTTTCTTGATGAACCCCTTGCAGGAATAGATGAACGTGGTGCAGAATGCATTGAGGCTATTTTACGAAAAGAGAAAGAAAGCGGACGCGGTATTTTACTCACGGAGCACAATCCCACGATTTTACTCCCACTAATGGACAGACAGCTAAAATTGGACGGCGGTCATTTTAAGGAGGGTTAAATATGAACAAGAATGTAAAGAAATCCGTTATTATGGGTGCAATTTTCACAGCGGCATTGAATATGAACGGCTGTGTATATGGTCCGCCTCAGGAATCAAATCTGTTGAATGATTTGATTGACAATAAGACCACAATAGTTGAAAACACAGATATTGAGACCGAATCGATATCTCTGGATTTGATGGTTTGATAAGAGAGATATATGCGTTCCTTTCAAAAGAATAATGCATCTTACCGCCCGAAAATGCATCTTACCTTTGAAACTCTTGATGCCCCAAAGTTTTAAATATATATTCGCCTTAAGATAAAGAAAGGCGGATATAGAAATGGCTATTTTATTACTTATAATATTAATTCTTACAGAGGTTGTCTTTGGCATTATGGGACTTAGCCGAACCATTTTGAAAAAAGAATGGATGGTTAAGCGCCTGATAGTAAATGTCATAGAGATGGCTCTGTATTTTTTTATGATTCTTTTTCCCGGCATAGATTTCAGTTTTAGGTTCAAGGCGCTCTTCCTGTTACTGGTTATCAGAGTCGTATTTGGGATTTTAATATACTTCATTTGCCGTAAGAGTGAAGCTAACAAGAGAAAATTGAACATCGTATTGAGCACAGTATTAAGCGTTATTTTGGTAGCAATGAGTTTGTTACCTGCATTTGTTTTTGCCGACTATAAAGGACGACCGCTCACGGGCGAATTTGAAGTGGCAGAAAGTGAAGCAATACTAATTGATAGTTCGAGAATTGAAACGT
The DNA here is from genome assembly GCA_947303375.1 of uncultured Lachnospiraceae bacterium. GTDB lineage: Bacteria > Bacillota > Clostridia > Lachnospirales > Lachnospiraceae > UBA3766. Next base: position 14,053 of record CAMYYF010000017.1, on the reverse strand, counting down.
TTGAAGACGATGGGTCATTTCGTGAAGTTCCAGTGCATTTTTATTATCCTTCAGTTATAGATGAAATGGAGCCAAATTCGTTGCCACTCGTGATTTTCAGCCATGGTGCATTTGGATATTATCAGAGCAATGTTTCTACGTTTATGGAACTTGCCAGCCACGGATATGTTGTTGCAAGCCTTGATCATCCGTATCACGCGTTTTTTACGAGGGATTCAAGTGGCAAGACTATAATTGTAAATCCTGATTTTTTTAGCACGGCTTTAGCGGTTGGCAACAATGACGATTCGATGAGCGAGGAAGAACTGTTTGAGATTACATCAAAATGGATGGAACTTCGCGAAGCTGATATGAACTTTGTGATAAATATGCTCAAAGCAGGTGATATTGATGATGCTTGGTTTTATGATGATGCGGATCAGGAAACAATCGTGGCCATCGTTAATTCTATCGATACCACCAAGATTGGTCTTATGGGCCATTCGCTTGGCGGTGCAACTGCAGTCAGTGTAGGCAGACGTGATGATATTTCGGCAGTCATTGATCTCGACGGAACTATGCTCGGCGAGCAGATTGGTGTTGATAACGGATATCCGGTTATAAACGAAGAGATATATACAACACCGATTCTTTCAATAAACAATGAAAATCATAATAATGAGTGTCTTAATGCACGAGAAATGGGGTATAATTATACCAATAATGTGATTCTTGATAATGCAGTGACCGGTTACAGCACTTATTTTAGGGGTTCAGAACACATGAACTTTACCGACCTTCCTCTCTTTTCACCTTTTTTAGCAAAAATGCTTGGAACAGGAAGTGTCGATCCTAAAAGATGTATAGACCAGGTTAACGAAATCGTAGTAGATTTTATGGATTGTTATCTGAAGGGCGAAGGCAGCTTCTCGATAGAAGAATGCTACTAAGGAAAAAATGAAACTTGAAATAAAAACAATTAGTGAAAGTGAAAAAGAATATATTGAAATAGGCTGTCATAAAGTTGATGACCGAGTCAATGAGATAGTTCAGTTTGTTAAGATGCGGCAGGGAAGTGTTGACGCATTTAAAGATGAGAAGATGTATCAGATTCTCATCGCCGACATATTGTATGTTGAATCTGTGGATGATCGCACTTTTATTTATCTTGCAGATGAATGCTACGAATCTCGTAAAAGACTTTATGAATTTGAGACAGTGCTTCCCAAGCGCCAGTTTGCGCGAATATCCAAGGCCGTAATTGTAAATCTGATGAAGATATCGTATATAAAACCCGCACTTAACGGACGTTTTATGTGTCAGCTAAAAAACGGTGAACAGGTGATAATCTCTCGTAAATACGTCCCTGAGATAAAAGAATGTCTCAAACGATAGGATGTTAAACAGAACGGAGTAAAGTATGAAAGAACGTATCAAAAATATAGCAGGCAGTTTTTTTATAAGTGTCACACTGATAAATCTGGCCATTTTGATATTGGGTAAAATCCTAAGACCGGAACAGCAATTTGGTTACGAAGTATTCGCGTATCCGCTGATTTACGGCGTTATTGGTATAATCCCCGCACTGTTTGTAAAGAGTGATAAAGAACTCACGTTAAAGCAGGCAATCATAAAAGAAATTGTGCAGATGATTATGACTGTTGTTGCAATCGTTGTATTTATATTTGTCGGCCAGCCGTTAACACGCGATATTCTGATTACCGCATCTGCAGTCGCTTTAAGCATTGTGATAATTTATTGCCTGGTTGTTCTGATTGGATGGCTCATGGACCTTAGAACCGCCAGGGTTATGACCGAAGACCTCAAACGCTTTCAGGAAGAGAGTACGGAAAGCGGTTTGTAGAATTACAGGTTTTACTTACTGACACAGGGGGACGGGGGTGTAGTGTCATTTTTCCCAAAATGACACTACACCCCCGTCCCCCTGTGTCAAAACTGAAAAACAAAAATCCCTTGATATCAATCAAGGGATTTTTTTAGCAGCGCCACAAGGATTCGAACCTTGAGATGACGGAGTCAGAGTCCGTTGCCTTACCGTTTGGCGATGGCGCTATTTTTTAGACACTAATGTATTGTACACGATATCAATTGAAAACGCAACAAATATTTTTAAAAATGATAATTTGGTTTTTTGTTGATTATACGGGGCTGCTGTGATATAGTGTATGTAGTTTTCAAAACTACATCTGGAGTTCATAAATACCACAGGAGTTTAACGATGGAAAAATATTTACTTACTTGCGATACTGCAGTCGATTTAAACCTTGAATATTTAAAAGAAAAAAATATTCCTTTTGTCAGTTTCCATTATAATCTGGACGGTACGGATTATAAGGACGATCTGGGCGAGACCCTTTCTTATGAAGATTTCTACAAGAAAATTGATAACGGATCAATGCCGGTTACCTCTCAGGTAAACATAGCGGATGCCATTGAATTTTTTGAGCCGTTCCTAAAAGAAGGCTATGATATTCTGCACCTTGCATTTTCATCAGGCCTTTCCGGAACATACAACAGTGTTCACACTGCGGCTGAAGAACTTAAAAGCGAATATCCCGACAGAAAGATAGTCGTAATCGATTCGCTTGCCGCATCCTCGGGATACGGACTTCTTTTAGACGCAATGATTGAAAGAAAAGAAGACGGTGCTTCTCTTGAAGAACTGGCCGCATTTGCAGAGGCTGAGAAACTCAATGTTCAGCACTGGTTTTACACCACTGATCTTACACATTTTAAGAGAGGCGGTCGAATTTCAGCCACAGCATGTGCGATAGGAAACTTCCTTAATCTCTGTCCGGTCATGAATGTGGATGCCGAAGGCAAGCTCGCTGTTCAGTATAAGGTTAAAGGCAAGAAAAAGGCTGCAAAAGAAGCTGCCGAAAAGATGCTTGAAAACTGTGAGTTTGGAAAAGAATATTCCAAGCGCTGCTTCATTTCAAATTCGGGCTGTCGTGAAGATGCCGAATATCTGGCAGGGCTCTTAAAAGAAATGTTCCCGAATATAAAAGACGGCGTAAAGATATTTGATATCGGAACCATCATAGGTACACATACAGGCAGAGGAACGGTAGCGCTGTTCTTCTTCGGAAATAAAAGAGAAAACTAACCCATCCAAGTTCATACTTAAATAAACCGACATGTTTTCGCCAAAAGATTGCGTGTCGGTTTTTTATTTATGTTATAATATCAGATATCACATATTGGTTGGCTTAAATGAAAAAGACTTTAACATACACTGTAAGAATTGTATATATTGTACTGGCCCTGCTTACTTTAATCGGTATAGTAAAGGCCTTGTTTGTGAGCATTGACGTTGACGAATCCTATGCGGTGGCGCAGGCGTACCGTCTGGTTACCGGAGACAAGCTCATGTATGATATGTGGGAGCCGCATCAGTTTTCGGCATTTCTCCCCGCAATCTTTCTGTATCCTTTTGTAAAGATTTTTAACGGCACGGATTACTGCGTGATTTATTTAAGAATGGCAGGGATTCTGATTCATCTGGCTCTCGGAGTTTTTCTTTTCTTTGTTTCCAAAAAAGAAACCGATGCGAAAGTGGCTGTCCTGGCGTTTCTGGTTCACATGAATTTCCTGCCCAAATGGGTTGCAATGCCCGAGTTCGAGGTGATGCATTACTGGAGCATGCTTGCGGTCTTTCTTCTTTTGCTGACGGCAGATAAGGGAAAGAAGATTGTTCTTTATTTACTTGCCGGCGTTTTCTTTGGCGTGAGTGTGCTTTGTTATCCGTCGATGATTCCGATCTTTTTTATCTTTGTAATTGCCATGGCGGTAAGAAAGAAAAAAGAAGGCATCCTTCCTTTCTTCGCAGGAACAATTTTGGTGGGCCTTATCACAATGCTCGTGATTATAATAAATGTTTCGCCGAAGGAACTGCCGTTTTTTATAAGCTATATTTTAATGGATTCGTCGCACACTTCGGGCGGAATGGCTTATAAGCTTGCAACATATCCCATGCAGTTAAAAGAGCAGGGAATAGAGATTGCTATAGGACTGGGTGTAGGAGTTGTACTTGCACTTATTTACCGAATCATCCAGAGAATCGTATGGAAGAGAAAAATCGAAGTCTTTTCTTTTATAATAAATATTCTGATCTTCGCGACCGTATGGCTTTCGCTTAAGACGCTTTTCGGATATGCATTCGGAGATGAAAACCAGTTTTATCTTCAGTCGAGATATATCGTATATGCCGTGCTGTTTATTCTTATCTGCATTAAGGATTACAGGCGTTTTTCCGCAGAGCTTTGGTATGCAATCATTCCTTCGGTATTTATGCTTCCGATGGTATTTGTGATAACGAACATGGATTCCAATTCACTTTATTCGAAGCTTTTCATCGCCGTGATGGCAGGCATTATTATCATCGGCAAAAAATATCTCGTAAAAGAAGAAAAAGAAGAGAAGGGTGCATCGGACAGAATTCTTTGTGTCGTTTGCATAGCTTTCTGTCTTTTATGTCTTTTATCATGCAGACTGTTTCTTTTACGAGTTAACGGATGCTTGCCTGTTACCGTAAGAGCCAAACTTGAGAGAGTGGAAAACGGTCCTGCGAAGGGAATTTACATTTTAAAGGACCAGGCGAATGCATGGAACAGTTCTTATGAAGATTTCAAAGATGCCATAGATTCCGGCAAAAATGTTCTTTATATCGGACAGGAGCAGCTTTTCTACGTAACTTTTGTTGACAGAGTGGCGACGCCTTCCGTGCAGGGAACTACGGCATTTAACGAAATGTTTGGAAAGTATTACGAGGTATTTCCGGAGAAATATCCCGAGATTGTGGTGCGTGACGCATCGTTTGACGTCAACCCCGCATACTATTACTCAGAGGAAAATGAATATATTTTCAAATGGCTTGAGGACAACAATGAGACATCGGTTTTACTGAACAACGGATATTATGAAATTGTATCAGTAAACAAAAAATAATCACGAGTAATTATTTGCAAAATAATATCTTTCCATTATAATAGTATAGGTCTGCAGAAGACCAAAAGGGTTTTAAGGGTTGTTTTTATAAAAAATAAGGGGAAAATATGGAAAGCAATATTGGTTTATTCGGACAATTAAAGTATGTATTCAAAGGTATAATCAAACCTCGATTTTTCAACAGACTGGCAAACCAGTCCATATTCAAGGTTGTAGTTTATACCATCGTTGCGGTTATTGCGTCAGCTGCTGTTTACTGGGGCATTATTTATTTAAGATGCCTTGGCGGTAATGGTTTTATTACGCAGACCGTGGAAACCATAAAGACGGTTCCTCAGTTTACTTATACCGGGGGACTGGTAAAATTTGAAGAAAATTCTTATATTCAGGTCAACGAGAATCAGTACGTTGTATTCAACTCTGATATCGATAATGCCGACAAGGCATATATTGACCAGGTTGAAATTTTAACTGACTGGTCGAACGGCAAATCCGTTATCGTATTTAACGGCAAATCACTTACCAACATCAATATGGTTGGCGTAACTTCTACTCTCAAATATTCCGACATCGCCAACATGATAGGTCTTCCCAACAGCTTCAACAGAGAAGGTCTCATAAATATTTTCAAAGAGAAATTTATTATATTCTTCCTTATCGTGGCAGGCGTTTCACTTATCTGGTTCGGTATTAAAGCAGTTGTGCTCGGCTTCTTCTTCGGCGGAGTCGGCTTTGGTATCAACAAGATTATCAAGCAGCCTTATAACTATAAGGAAATGGTAAGAATATCCCTTTACATCACGGGATTTACCAACATCTTAAGAAATGCAATCAACGCATCACCGGTTAAGCCGGCCTGGATGCTTCTTAATATTGCCTTCCTTCTTATAGTCGGCATTTATTTATTCTTTGCACTTGCAGGTTCTACCGAAGAGACAGGACCTTCGAGTACAATCGTATTCAACAAACCTTCGTCAAAGAAGTTTGAGGATATTCCCGCACCCGATCCTTTTGCAAAAAAGAATTACGATGCTCCTAAGAATTCTTCGATTTCTTTCTCAAGAAAAACCGAGAGTCCCGCACCCGAACCTGCTAAGACGGTTGCTACGGTTGACAGCGCACCTTCTGCAGGAATGGGCGGAGCTTTATACAGAGGCGGCGCTTCTGCTTCATCCGTTTCCACCAGCACACCTTTTACGAAGAAAGGCGTTGCAAGCGAGACGACTTCAACAGAGAATTTATCTTTCAGTTCGGGTATCTCTGAGAGCGCTCCCGAAACATCTTCATATGAAAGTGTTTCTTACAGCGAACCTGCAACTACATATGCAGAGCCCGAAACTGCTTATACAACATACACAGAGCCCGAACCCGCTCCCGCACCCGAACCCGTTTCCGCTATTGTAAAGAGCGATATAGGTACATTCGGAGGTCTCGGCGGAATTACTCCCGGCAGCGGCGAAAAGAAGAGCAAATCCAAATGGGACAGACCGATTACCGCACCCGATGCATACAACGGACTTTATTACAGCGGTTCGGATTCTGAAGAAAGTTACGAAAGCAACTACGGCTCAGGTACTCTTGTTGACAGAGGAAGCGCATACGGCAAGACACTCGGTGCACCCGAATCAAGCACTTCGTCGAATCCTTTCGCATCTGTACTCGGTGTACCTACAGCTTCAGCTTCGACGACAAGCACATCGGCTTCTTCGGGACTCGGCGGAAGTCTTTACGCAAATCATCATGATAATGCTCCTTCACAGCCCAGCGAGCATGTATCATTTACTACCAAGGACGGCAGCAATCCTTTCGGAAACGGCGGATTTTATCTTTCCGCTCCTCCCAAGAAAGGTGCTTCCACTCCTCATCCCAATACAGTTAAAAAAGGCGGTAAGACCGTTAACAGATATTCTGATGATGACTTTGCGGCATGGGAAAGAGAAAACTATGCCGAAGATTTTAAACCCAGAGGTGGCTTTGGCAACAATATATTCTAGGACGGATAAACATGTTTTTAATCGGTAACAGACAGGCCTTAAAGGCCGTTAAAAGAGTGGACTTCGGTATGTATTTTGCCGAAGACGGTCATGAGGATGAAAGGGTACTTCTTCCTAAAAAAGAAGTTCCCGAAGATCTCAAAACCGGAGATACGCTCGAGCTGTTTCTTTACAAGGATTCAAACGACAGACTTATAGCAACGAGACGAAATCCGAAGATTACGGTCGGAAACATTGCTCTTTTATCAGTTAAGCAGGTTTCCAAAATCGGAGCGTTTCTTGACTGGGGTCTCGAAAAAGATTTGTTTTTACCCTTTAAGGAACAGACGACCAAGCTTAATGTCGGAGACGAAGTTCTTGTCAGGGCTTACATAGACAAGTCCTCAAGAATCTGTGCTTCGATGAAAATCTATAAATACCTTGAAACCGACAGCGGTTATCAAAAGGATGACTGGGTAAACGCCAGAGTATACGAGATATCCGAGAGATTCGGCGCTTTCTGCGCCGTGGATGATAAGTACTCGGCGCTTATTCCCGCCAAGGAACTGACGAAGGAAATTCACGTACTCGACACCTTCGAAGCGAGAGTGACAGGAGTACTTGAAGACGGCAGATTAAACCTTGCGCTTCGTGACAAAGCGTATGCAACGATTGACAAGGATGCGGACTACGTAATGTACTTAATCAGACAGTATGACGGAGTACTTCCTTTCAACGACAAGGTTTCACCCGAGATCATAAAGCGTGAATGCAATATGAGCAAAAACCAGTTTAAGCGAGCCGTAGGGCATCTTTTAAAGCTGGGAGAGATAGAAATCGGGGAAAAAGTTATATATTCGAAAGAAAGAAGACAGTAATGCACAAAGGCCAAAATTCGGGCTTTTGTGCATTTTTACTATATTTGGACGCGAGTGTTATAAAAAAAACAAAGATTAAACAGACAAAATATATAAAAAAGGTGGAAATTTTTTGGTAAATATATTACACTATGATAGTAGGCATGTAAAAATATATAATTGCCGTTACGGCATATTGTGAGTTTTGTATAGGGGTGGAGAGAAGATATGGTATCTAACCAAATTTTACAACAGTCAATCGAAGGCATTAAGAGCATATCCAGAGTGGATTTGTGCGTGACCGACGCAGAAGGAAAAACCATAGCAAGTACTATGAGTACATCCGTTAACTATCAGTCACAGGTAAGAGAATTCGTAAAATCTTCCGCAGACAGCCAGGAGATTCAGGGCAGTCAGTTTTTTAAGATTTATGACGAACAGACACTCGAATACATTGTGATCTGCGCATCAAGCGGTGACAATTCCTATCTTGTCGGCAAGATGGCGGCATTCCAGATTCAGAGTCTTGCCGTTGCTTACAAAGAGAGATTTGATAAAGACAACTTTATTAAAAACCTCCTTTTGGACAACCTCCTTCTCGTGGATATATACGGTTATGCAAAAAGACTTCATATTCCTCTTGACGCATCAAGAGTTGTTATTTTAATAGACAACACACGCAACAAAGACATGGATATTCTTTCCATCGTAAAAGAAGCCATGCTCGCAGAGAAGCGTGACTTTGTCAGCGCAGTAGATGAAAAGAATGTTGTTGTTATAAAAGAAATTCAGGGCGACAATGCACAGAAAGAAATCGATGTTGCAATCGCCGGACTTCACAAGCTTCTTGCCAAAGAGAATGCAAAGAATATCCGTATTTCCTACGGTACGGTAGTTAACGAAATCAAGGATGTTTCCCGTTCATACAAGGAAGCCAAGATGGCACTTGATGTAGGCGGTATTTTCTTTGAAGACAGAAATGTTGTCGCATACAGCGAACTCGGTATAGGAAGACTGATTTATCAGTTGCCGATTCCTCTTTGCAAGATGTTTATCAAAGAGATTTTCGACAATGTCAATCCCGAGGAATTCGACGAAGAAACAATCACAACCATCAAGAAGTTTTTCGAAAACAGCTTAAACGTTTCCGAGACTTCGAGACAGTTGTTTATTCACAGAAATACTCTTGTTTACAGACTTGACAAGATTCAGAAAACAACCGGTCTTGACTTAAGAGTATTTGAAGATGCGATTACATTCAGAATTGCACTTATGGTAGTTAAGTACATGAAGTACATGGAGTCACTTGAATATTAATTTAGGAGTTTAATTTAATGGCAGAAAAAAAGAGAAGAAGACGCGACCCGTTGCTTGATGAAATAGCCGAGTACGCCATCTATCTTGATGATGTAAGCAAAACATTTTCTGACGGTGTTCCCGCTCTTTCAAATATCAATCTGAAAGTTAAGCAGGGCGAATTCGTATTTATCGTCGGAGTTTCCGGTGCCGGTAAGTCCACCCTTATCAAACTTCTTTTAAGAGAACTTAAAGCAGACAGCGGTACCGCATATGTTAACGGATACAATCTTATGACAATCAGACACGGCAAGATTCCTAAGTTCAGAAGAACTCTCGGAGTCGTTTTTCAGGACTTCAGACTCCTAAAAGACAGAAATGTGTATGAGAATGTCGCATTCGCACAAAGAATCGCCCAGAAATCCGAAAGAGAAATAAGAACCAATGTTCCGAGTATGCTTTCCCTCGTAGGACTTGCAGGAAAATATAAGGCTAAACCCAAGCAGCTTGCCGGCGGTGAGCAGCAGAGGGTTGCTATTGCACGTGCTCTGGTTAACCAGCCGAAGCTCCTTCTTGCAGACGAGCCTACCGGAAACCTGGACCTTTACAATACACAGGAAATCATGCGTCTCCTGGAAACTATAAATGAAAACGGAACTACTGTTGTTGTAGTTACTCACAACGAAAAACTCGTCAACGAGATGAAGAAGAGAGTAGTTACAATCAGACAGGGTATGATTGTTTCCGACGCCGAGAACGGAGGTTATTTCGATGAAGATTAGAACTTTCTTTTATACCATCGAACAGGGTGTCGCAGGCGTATTTAAAAACAAATGGTTTACCTTTGCGACAGTAGCCACCATTTCGGCCTGTCTTTTCGTGTTCGGTATCTTTTATGCGATAGCATTCAATGTGTTAAATATAGTTAAAAACGCAGAGCAGAGCGTTTCCATCACGGTATTTTTCGATGAGGGAATAACGGAAGAACGTATCGATGAAATCGGAGATATGATCGGACGGCGCAGCGAGGTTGCAAGATATGAACTCATTACCGCGGAACAGGCATGGGAAGAGTTCTCCGAACAACTCGGTGAATACGCAGAAGGCTTCACGGAGAACCCTCTTGAAAACTGCGCGAACTATCAGATTTACTTAAGCGATGTTACCAAACAGAGCCAGCTTGTAAATTATCTTGAAGGCGTTGAAGGAGTCAGAAAAATCAACAAATCTGATTTTACCGCAGACACTCTGTCAGGCATCAATATGGTTTTGATTTATGTATTTATAGGAATTATAGTTATACTCTTTGCAGTAAGTATATTCCTTATCAACAATACGGTTACGATGGGTATTTCCGTTCGTAAGGAAGAGATTACAATCATGAAATACGTGGGCGCTACAGACTTTTTCGTACGTGCTCCTTTCGTATTCGAAGGAATGATAATAGGACTTATCGGTGCGGCAATCCCCATGGGACTTTTGTATTACCTTTATGAAATTGCCACCAATCTTATCAAGGAAAAGTTTGCATTCCTTTCATTCCTGACATTTTTGCCGGCATATGAAATATTCACTTACCTGATTCCTTTCTCGCTTGCTATAGGTGTAGGAATCGGTTTTGTAGGAAGTTTCTTTACGGTACGCAAACATTTGAAAGTGTAATTTCGGAGTTTTTTATGAGTCGAATTAACCTTAACAAACTGGTAAGTTTTATAATCATTCCGGTTTTGATAATGGGACTTTTCTTTTCGACTCCTTTTTCCGCGCCTGTTTTTGCGGCTCCTGACGATTCATCCGAGACAACGACCGAAACGACCGAAGACTCAAAGGAAGATGAAGAGAAAAAGGAAAAAGAGGAAAAGCAGAAAAAGGAAGCTGAAAAGAGTGCACTCGAAAACTCCATAAAAGAAAAAGAAGCTCAAATAAGCAACGCTAAGAACGAAAAGAACGCTCTTGCAAAAGGCAAAACGGATGTCGAGAAGATAAAACAGTCACTTGAAAAAAGCAAGGCAGATCTTTCTCAGTATGTTTCCGAACTGGATGCCCAGGTTGTTTCCATAGAAGAAAAAATCGAAGACTTAAAAGGCCAGATTACGGTAAAAGAAGAAGAAATCGAACAGGCCAAAGAGGATTTGGCGGAAGCAATCGCTATAAAAGACCATCAGTATGAGTGCATGAAAAAGAGAGTCCAGGCACTCTACGAGCAGGGCGACAGTTTCTATCTGGAACTTCTTTTAAATTCCAAAGGTCTTGGTGATTTCCTCAATCAGATGGATTATATCGAAGATCTTTCAAAATACGACGACAGAATGTTCAAGGAATATGCCGAAACCGTAGAATATGTAAAAGTCTGCGAAGCAGAGCTCGAAGAGGAAGAAGAACTTTTACAGGCTACGAAGAAAGCCGCAGAAGACGAACAGGCAGCGGTGGAAGAGCTTATTTCTCAGAAAGAGGCTGAAATTGCGGCAGTTCAGGACGAAATAGTCGATCAGGAAAGAGCCATCAGAGAATACGAGGCAGAAATCGCAGAGCAGAACGCTACGATTTCCGAACTCGAAAGAATAGTAGCCGAAGAAAAGAAAGCACTTGAGAACATGCGTGTATACGACGGTGGCGCATTCTGCTGGCCCTGCCCCGCATATACCAGAGTATCTTCGGATTTCGGCAACAGAATTCATCCTACGCTTAAAATCAATTTGTTCCATAACGGTGTCGATCTTGCGGCTCCCGCAGGCTCGAATATTTTAGCGGCATATGACGGAGAAGTTGTATCCGCATCATACACCGGTGCTATGGGCAACTACGTAATGATTGATCACGGCGGCGGACTGTATACGGTTTATATGCATGCTTCCAAACTCAATGTAACAGAGGGTCAGGAAGTTAAGCGTGGAGATGTTATCGCTTTCGTAGGCTCCACAGGAAGAAGTACCGGCAACCATCTTCATTTCAGCGTCAGAGTAAACGGCGATTATGTATCGCCCTGGAATTATATAGTAAAACCTTAATTATCGGAGGCCCGTTGTGGACAACACAAATTTAAACACCCAGACAAAGACTAAGAAGAAAAGCAAAGTCTGGGCTGTAATCAGAACAATTTTAGTATTTATTTTAGGACTGGTAATCGGTTCGGGATCTATTCTTTTAATAGTTCTTTTAATAGTAGGACTGACAATCGGTTTAAACAAAGAAAAGTATGAAAAGCTTACCGCACAAAGTGATTTCTTAAATGCGGAAACTTTGGGTAAAATAGACCAGCTCGAAAAATATATCAGAGCATATTATTACGAGGACGTAGATGAAGAAGACCTTGAAAACGGTCTTTACTACGGCATTATGAACGGCGTCGGCGATCCTTATACCGTTTATTATTCACCCGAAGAATACAAGGATATGACTGCCAGCTGGAACGGCAATTACGAAGGTGTCGGCGCTTATCTTAAGATGGATACCGATGTCGGATATGCACAGATTGAAAGCTTTATCGAAGGCGGTTCGGCCAAGGAATGCGGAGAGCTTTATGTCGGCGATTATGTAGTTGCTGTTGACGGCAATGAAATGTATGGCAAGACTTTAAACGAAGTTGTTTCCTACATCAGAGGTGAGGAAGGTACATTTGTTACATTAACCGTTGAAGGAACAAGCGGTAAGCGTGACGTTACTCTTGAGAGAAGAAAGATTGATACACCTACCGTTGAGTACAGCGAAAAGGATAACGGTATCTGGTACATCAAGATTTCAGAGTTTGATGCAATTACAACGAGCCAGTTTAAAGAAGCAATCGATGCTGCAAGAGAAGCAAACATGAAGGGCCTTATTATCGACTTAAGAGGTAACCCCGGCGGAAACCTTGACGTAGTCGTTGATATCTGCCGTGAAATTCTTCCTCAGGGACTCATTGTTTACACAGAAGACAAGTACGGCAACCGAAATGAATTCTCATGCGACGGCAAGAATGAAATAGATGTTCCTCTTGTTGTTTTAATAGACGGCGGTTCTGCTTCCGCTTCCGAGATTATGGCAGGAGCGATTAAGGATTACGGAATCGGTACGCTTATCGGAACCACCACATACGGAAAAGGTATCGTTCAGAGCATTTTACCTTTGGGCGACGGTTCGGCCATCAAGATTACAACCAGCAAATACTATACTCCTAACGGTAACAATATTCATAAGATCGGTATCGATCCCGACGAAGAAGTTACATTTGATTCAGAGAAGTATCTCGAGGACGAGACCGACAATCAGTTGGATTACGCAATGGATTACCTGAAGGATAAAATTAACTAAAATGAGTGTTTTTCAAGTGATTTACACGGTCCTTATAAGACCGCTTCAGATTTTTTTCGAATACGTTTTTTCAGTAGCACAAAAAGGGCTTAACAATCCCGGTCTTTCGATCATTGCGTTAAGCCTTTCAATGAACCTTTTGGTTCTTCCTTTATACAACAGAGCGGATGCGGTACAGGAAGAAGAAAGGAATATCGAAAACAAATTAAGAAAAGGTGTTGCACACATCAGAAAGACTTTCAAAGGCGACGAAAGAATGATGATGCTGCAGACATATTACAGACAGAACGGATACAAGCCTACGGATGTATTCAAAAGTTCTGTCTCTCTTCTTTTGGAGATTCCCTTTTTTATAGCCGCATATCAGTTTTTATCCCATCTGGATGCAATTCAAAATGTTTCATTCGGTCCGATTGCCAATCTCGGGGCTCCCGATGCCCTGATTACAATCGGTGCTTTTTCAATTAATCTTTTGCCAATCGTTATGACATCGCTGAACCTTATATCCTGCATCGTATTTACGAAAGGATATCCCTTAAAGAACAAGATTCAGCTTTATGCCATGGCAGTTTTCTTCTTTTTCTTTTTGTATAAATCTCCCGCGGGACTCGTATTCTACTGGACTTTAAATAACCTTTTCTCACTGGTTAAAACCATATATTACAAATCAAAGACCGCGAAGAAAGTGCT
>CAMYYF010000016.1:0-18113 GCA_947303375.1 uncultured Lachnospiraceae bacterium | reverse complement strand
GCACATACATAATGCTTTTCTCGAGTGCGTACAGAATGATCCTTTACATCGGTGCGTACGGACTTACATTCTTAAGAGTATACGTACTCTGGGCGCTCTTAGTAATCCTGCTTGCAATTACCGGCGCTGTAATACTTATCTTCCAGGAGAAGATGCCCTTCGTAAAATACTCAATGGTTGTAATCGCAGCAACATGGGTTGTATTCAGTATGAGCCACCCTGATGCATATATTGCCGAATACAATCTCAGTATGCATACAGGAGAACGTTATGTTCTTGAAAATCTGTCGGAAGATGCGATTCCTGTAATAATGAATTACGAGGCCGGACTCTATTCATCTGAACACACCGTAGATTACATGAGACAGTTTAAATACCGTTACGCAAATTACGAACTGCCCAAAGATTTTCGTAAATTTAATTTTGCAAAGTATAACGCAGCCAAAGCGCTGGCGAACAAATAATATCCTTTAATCTCCTCTAAAAAAACTGCAGGCTCTTATGAACCTGCAGTTTTTTATCTTCGCTTGTCTTTTTTAATCAAACAGTACCGGTCTTACATAATATACATTGCCGTCCGAATCCCAGCCCATGTGACAGATATATCCGCTTGTTTTTTCAAATGAATAATCGTCCGGCCCGAATACCAGATAACCTTCATAATCGTATTCGGCTGCTTTAAGAGGAGGGTTCTCAAATGATAATAATTCATTTTTAAAGTCAACTATATCGGTAATCTGAGTGAAATCGTCCCCATACATGTCTTCATCCCAGTTGAAACATTCAAAGTAGAAATCGTCGGCCAATTCGGCAATGTACGTATAACCGCTTTCTTCAATCGGACTTTCGGGACCGTCGATATAAACGGGTTCGTAATAGGTTCCGACCAGTTCGTTATCGTCATCATAAAAGAAACCAGCATATACAAACATTGTATTCATTGTTTCGTCATACTCATATTGAGACAAATTTCCTCTTTCTCCGAGCAAATCAAACATTTTGTCTACTACTGTAAATTCCTTGCTTCCCGTGGGGACAAAACAGTATTCGAGATTTAAGAAGAAATATGATGATCTCCAGCCGACATCTTCCAAGGGATCACGGTGGCAGTCGGCAACAGCGAAGAATGTTCCTTCGTCAAAAGTATTATAATACTGGATTACTCTTGCAAATCCGCGACCTGATTCATTAGCGGGATAGGACTCAAATGATGCGATTTGAGTAGGAAGGTTTCCGTTAGGATCCTCATCCTGAGGAGAATCTTTCATATCTGCTTCAAAAAGAGGTTTATCGGAAGGCTGTTCGTTAACTGCTTTGGGAACGGTTACATCTACACTTGTGAAATAAAAATGACCGGTTCCTTCATAGAAATCAAATCTTACAGAAATGCTCTTGTCATCGATCGTAATTGCGTCATAGTATTCGGGGAAAGAAGCATACCCTTCGATAACATCATCAAAATTGCATGCAGCCAGAGTATAAGCCGCTCCGTCGAATCCAAGCTGTTTGATATAGTATAAATCGTTATCGTAATCATTTTCGAGGAAATACAGATTGTCATTATCAATTCCGAGATAAACCATACCCTTGTCGGAAGTATAATTTGCGGAAGGATTTTTTAAGTCTGCCGTATCATAAATATTGAAATGAGTTAAATAAGGATCGGTAACATAGTTGTAAACAGCAAGATGTTTTCCGTCGGGTGAAAAGCCGGAGATGTTTCCTTCGCAGATATCTTCGGTTTTTGAAGTACTGAGATTGGTTTTATATACCATGTTGTAATATCTTGAATAATCTTCGGCATTGGTATAGTACTGTGAATATAATTCTTCACCGTTTACCAAGTACATATCACCGAAACCGGGATCTTCGAGAATTTCTTTGACTCCGCTTCCCGGATCGGAAGGATCGAAAGTACATAAATGCGCCCTGCTTCCATAAGTTGCGGAATCGAACGAAAACTCGCCCCATACAGCTTCAGACTCAATCTGGAAAGGGTGATATTCACGGAATAGGATCTGTCCGTTATAAAGGACAGCTTTACCGGATTGAACCGCAACGGGTGATGCAACATCGGAATTATCCGGTGTGGTTGTATCTGCGTTATTATCGGTATTATTATCCGTAACAATGGTATTGTCCTTGCCGTTATTGTCAGTATTGCCCGAAGCGGACGAAGAGGTGTTTACCGGGTCGGGATTGGAAAGATTGACAGTGAGTTCCGGTTCGCCTCCCAGACAGCCTGTCAGCGAGATTGTCAGCACACCTGTTAAAAGAAGCGCAGACAGTTTTTTTAACTTATTCATGAATTCTCCTCCTACAAAGAATATAATTTACGATTTATATAATCGGAAAATCCGGACGATATTCTTTTATTAAAAAAGGATGAGCAGCCGCGTATTCCGTTATATCTTTTTTAAGATTCGACGAAACGAAATCTTTTACGTATGCAAACTCAAGGCGGTTTATCGAAGGACAGGTCGGCGTGAGAGCAACGACGATTTCTCCGTCTTTGTTCATTACTCTGAGAGGCCAGATTTTACAGTCCCAGGGTTTCTCGTCATCGGATAAAATACATCCGTTTTCACCCAGATACGGACAGGGCACTTCTTCGTCGGCATCATCGGTTTTATATTGGCCGCTTAAGTCGTATTTTGCAAAACAATAACCGTCTTTTTCTATGACATTTAAGACAGTTTCGTCCAAAGAGGGATTTGTCTTGATTGCTTCGATGTTTTCTTTTGTGAAAATGGGTGTTTCCCACAGAGATGTTCTCCTAAAAGAGCAGCAGAATCTGCAGGCAGCACAGTCTTCTTTTTTTAATATTTTGCCTAACATTATTTTTCCCTGACAATATATTTTTTGAGCATATAAAGCGGTTCATACGAAGTTTTTGCACGCCTCAAACCATCTACACCCAAATCTTCCTCGCGGTTTATATATTTGTAGCCCTTGCAGACTAAAAGTGCAAATTCGTTGCAGAGAAGCTGATAGATACCGACTATATCTTTTCTGCCTTTTTCTATGACCTCGTCCATGCACTCATCGTTTAGGGAAACTCCGGCGGCATATCCGACTACGGTGCCTTTTATATAAACAACGATTCCCTTAAATTCAAGTTCGTCGTAATTTGCCAGATAAAATTTGATGGCTTCGTTTTCACGCGCGAGCATTTCATCGTAACCCTCGGCGAGCCTTTGCGTAATCCATTCCTGCTGGAATTGGTAGATTTCTGTTATGTTTTCGTTCGTTATGTTTTCGATTCTAACCTGACCTTCGTATGCAGAATAAAATGCGCGCACTCTGTTTCTCTTTGGTGCGAGAACTCTTCCCGGAAGAACCGAGAGGTTTTCCACAGAGTAAATATATTCGTCGTAATCCCTGGATTCCTCGCATTCAAACATATCCGGATAATTATCGCAAAGCAGAAGTTTAAATCGTTCGGTCACCGTAAAAAACGAAAGCTTCGCATCGTAACCTTTTGCATCTTCTAAAAGAATATCAACGAATTTTTTAAAACTGTTTTCGATGTTTCCGAGCGGAGCAAGATATACTCTTTTACCCGGAGTATCAAGTTTACTTCGGTGAATGAAAAGAACATCGTCGACAATCGCATATTCGTCACCGTATTTCATCGAAAGTCCGGTGAAAAGGTACATGGAATGCTGGCATGAAGATGATCCGTATTCGCGAAGATATTTATTTAAGACACATTTATCTTTAATTGTAATCGGAACAAAATTAATCATTTAACGCCTTTTTGATTCTTAATTCATATTTCTCCTGAGTATTAATTATATCATATGGACAACATTTAGTCACAGACGAAACAATTTTTAAAAGTGTTCCGTTTTTTAATTGACAAAAGCATTTTTGTTTTATATTATATGGATAATATTTAAAGGCTGTGAAAAAGAGAGTAGTGTTAAGGAAAGCTCACAGAGACGGCAGCATTTGCTGAGAGTTGCCGGTGCGGATTGACATGAAGACCACTTTGGAGCCGAACGCTGAAAGAAGTAAGCGTCTCCGTGCAGTTACGTTAAAGACTTAAAGAGTGAAAAATTAAGGTGGAACCGTGCTTATGGCACCCTTAGTATCCGATGGGATATTATGTGGGTGTTATTTTTTTTATTTTATCCACAAGAACAATCCATGCCGCGCGTATATTATACGGAAGGCATGATTCAAACCATTTACGTTATAAGGAGAAGAATCATGGTCAATTTCAAAGAAGACGAAAATTTGCATGTACTCAACCACTCATGTGCGCATCTTATGGCACAGGCAGTAAAGCATTTGTATCCGAATGCAAAATTCTGGGTAGGTCCCGTTGTAGACGAGGGCTTCTACTATGATATGGATCTCGGAGATGCAGTACTTAACGACGAGGATATCGAGAAAATCGAAAAAGAAATGAAGAAGGTTGCAAAGACCGGCATCAAGATTTACAGAAGAGAAATCACAAAAGCCGAAGCTCTTGAACTGTTTAAGGACGATCCTTACAAAATGGACCTTCTTTCAAATATGGAAGACGGCAATATTACCTGCTACGATCAGGGAGATTATACAGATCTCTGCAGGGGACCTCACGTAGACAATGTTAAGCTTTGCCGTAACTTTAAGCTTGTTAAGCATTCAGGTGTTTACTGGAAGGGTGATGCATCAAATCAGGTACTTCAGAGAGTATACGGCGTATGTTTCCCTACACCCGAAGAACTCGAAGCACATCTTCAGTTACTTGAAGAAGCAAAAGAGAGAGACCACAGAAAGATTGGCAAAGATATGAATCTTTTCATGTCTGATGATTTGGTAGGCCGCGGACTTCCCATGTTCCTTCCCAACGGTTATCTTGTATGGCAGGAGCTTGAGAATTATATCAGAACAAAAGAGCAGAAGCTTGGATATCAGCATGTTCTTACACCCTGTGTAGGTACTGTTGAACTTTACAAGACATCAGGTCACTGGGATCACTACAAAGAAAATATGTTCCCTCCGATGGAAGTTGAAGGCGAAAGCTTTGTACTTCGTCCCATGAACTGCCCTCATCATATGAGAATATATGCAAACAGACCTCATTCATACAAGGAACTCCCGATAAGAATCGCTGAAATCGCTCATGACTTCAGATTTGAGTCTTCCGGAACGCTTAAGGGTATCGAGAGAGGAAGACATTTCTGCCAGAACGACTCTCATATTTTCGTAACACCCGATCAGATTAAAGACGAAGTAAAAGGTGTATGCGATCTTATCTTCTCAACATATGAAGATTTCGGTATTACGGATTACAGATGCGTGCTTTCATTAAGAGACCCGGCAGATACCAAGAAGTATCATCCCGATGATGAGATGTGGAACAAAGCTGAACAGGCTCTTCGTGAGACATTAAACGAGATCGGTATCGAATATACGGAAGAAATCGGCGAAGCAGCATTCTACGGACCGAAGCTTGACGTAAATGTTAAACCTGCTATCGGTAACGAAATCACACTTTCAACATGCCAGCTTGACTTCTGCTTACCCGCTAAGTTTGAGCTTACGTATATTGATGCGGACAGCGAAAAGAAGACACCCGTTGTTTTACACAGAGCAATCCTCGGTTCAATCGACAGATTTATGGCTTACATCCTTGAAGAAACAAAGGGCAACCTTCCTACGTGGCTTGCTCCCGTTCAGGTCAAGATTCTGCCTATAAAGAATGACGATGATGAACTTAACGAGTACGTAAAGAAACTTAAATATGCTCTTTACGACGCAAATGTAAGAGTTGAATCAGACGATCGAAGCGAGAAATTCGGTTACAAGATGAGAGAAGCTCAGATTCAGAAGGTTCCTTACATTGCCGTTATCGGCAAGAAGGAAGCCGAGGAAGGAAACGTATCTTTCAGACTTCACGGCGAACAGGAGACTGTAACGGTTAAATTCGACGAATTTATTGATATGATTAAGGAAGACATAGCAACAAAGAAACATTAATGTATTTTAAGAGGGGTTATTATGCAGGAGTTGGAAAAACAGTTTCATATTCATTGTGTTGAAGGTGATATAGGAAGGTACTGCATTCTCGCGGGAGATCCGGGCAGAATTCCTGCCATTGCTGAATTGTTTGATGATGCAAAGCAGGTGGCATATAACAGAGAGTTTAATGTTTATACCGGATATCTCGAGGGAGTAAAGGTTACAGCCTGTTCCACAGGAATAGGCGGACCTTCTACATCTATTGCGGTAGAAGAGTTGCACAACCTGGGTGCCGATACTTTTATAAGAACAGGTACCTGCGGCGGTATCGATCTGGATGTAATGTCCGGAGATATTGTCGTTGCTACGGGCGCAATCAGATATGAACATACTTCCGTTGAATATGCTCCGATAGAGTTCCCTGCGGTAGCGGATTTGGATATTACCAATGCACTTCGTGAGGCTTCTGTCGAAATGGGCAAAAGAACACATGTCGGCGTGGTGCAGTGCAAAGATTCATTCTACGGACAGCATTCGCCCGAGAAAATGCCGGTAGCATATGAACTTTTGCAAAAGTGGGAAGCATGGAAGAGACTCGGAGTTAAGGCTTCCGAAATGGAATCATCCACTCTTTTTGTGGTATCAAGTGCATTAAAATGCAGAAGCGGTTCCTGTTTCCATGTAATCTGGAATCAGGAGAGAGAAAAAGCAGGACTTGACCAGACTATGAGCGAGGATACTTCCGCTTCCGTAAAAATAGCTGTAGAAGCTATGAGAAAGATTATTCTTTCGGACAAAAACGCAAAATAACGAAAAACCAAAGACAAACGACGGACTAATTGGTAGTTTTGTCACTATACTTTGCTTGCATATTGTTATATAATTAACAATGTATGAGAAAGGAGACTTAATTTATGAGACTTAAAAAGATCATGTCGGTATCTTTATGCATGACAATGGTACTTACCCTTGCGGGATGTTCATTTAATCCTAAAGATGCCATTTCAAATATTATAAACGGTAAGGGAGACAGCAACAGCAATGCCAATATTGTTGCCTCTGCAGAAAAGGTTAACAAGAATGCCGTATTTAAAGAAGCAAAGACCATATACTTAGAAGGATTTGATTATATTGACGGATTTAAGGCGGCAAATGATAAATATTATGTAGCACGCGTTAAGTATGATTATCCCGATTATGACGGTCCGGTTTATTCCGATGATCCCGTTTTATACGAGGTTGAAGAAACCGAAGATGAGACACCTTTAGATGTAATCGATGAAAGCGAACCTGTGGATGTTGAGTCGGAAGGACCTGATGATTTAGGACCTATGGATGTTGAGTCCGAAGAACCTAATGAAGGACCTGAAGATATTGAAGAACCTGTTTATTTAGGACCCGGTTATGATGGCGTTTATTATGATGGAGATTATGAAATCAAAACAACGCTTCACGTTGCTTCTTTTGCCAACGAGAACGATATCAGTTATTACGATATTGCACTAGACGGCGGCGAATACTTCAGCGGTCAGAGCTGGGGCGTTGACAGTGCAGAGAACATTTATGCCATAGTTTCTTCATATGATGAGACGACATCCGAAGAGGCATATAAATTCAGAAAATATTCTCTTGACGGAACTTTATTAAAAGAAATCAATGTAGACAGCAACAATGAACAGTATTTTTATGTAAGAAATCTGTATGTTGATAAAGACGGTAATTCTTATGTTGTTTCCGAGCAGTCCGTAACAGGTTACGACAAGGACTTAAATAAGAAATTTAATTATAAGCCCGACCTTCAGGAGGGTTATATATCAAACTCCAGCCTGGATGACAAAGGCGAACTTATCTTTTCGGTAGGTTCATGGGAAGGCGATAACTATACAAGTAAAACCTACAAATTGAACAATCAGGGTAATGCGACCGAAGAAACTTCGCTTAATTCTCTTATATCCGAAAAGACTCTGATAGACGGAAACGGGTTTGATTTCTATTATTCAACCAATTCCTCAATAATGGGAATAAATGTCGGTGACAAGGAAGCAACCGAAGTTGTAAACTTTTATGATTCCGATATCAATCCGAACGATTTTTACGGTTCGGTATATTTCGCAAGTGCAGAACAGTTTTTGATGACTGTTGAAAACGAAAACGGAACCGGCCTTGTAGTGTATGAAAAAGTTCCTGCCGAAGATGTAGTAGAAAAAGAAATCATTACTCTCGGAACGGTATACGGTTCATATTATATCAGCAGCCAGATAATTAATTACAACAAGAACAATGATAAATACAGAATTAAACTTGTAGATTATTCGGAGTTAAATACTTCTGATGACTGGTCTGCAGGCAGAAAGAGATTCTATTCGGATCTTTCCGGCGGTAATGCTCCGGATATCATTGTTCCCGAAGCATATGATGTAACCAACCTCATTGACAAGGGCGTATTTACAGACTTAACTCCTTTAATGGCCAACAGCGACGGAGTTAAGAAAGAAGACCTCGTTCATAATGCTCAGACGATATTTGCCAAAGATGACAAGCTTTATTGCGTATTCCCTACATTTTCAATTGAGGCAATGCAGGTAAAGAAAGAGTTTTACAAAGAAGGCATGAACCTTGATGATGTTATTGAATGGGAGGAAACTACCGGCAAAAAAGCTCTTTCAAGTGACATGACAAGAACTTCTGTTATGAGCATGTTTATGAGTATGAGCATGAATGAATTCCTTGATCCCAAGACCGGAAAATGTTCATTTGACTCACCTGAATTTTCAAAACTTCTTGAATATGCAAATACATATCCCAAGGAAATCAGCCAGGATTACTGGGAAAACTACGACTACTCATCATATATTTACGAATACAGAAACAACGATTCGCTGCTCAATTTTGTGTATGTTGATGACTTTTCCAATTACAACTGGAATGCAAAGTACAGATTCGGAGAGATTCCCGAGCTTATAGGTGTTCCTCTTTCAGGCAAAGACACTGCAGTTCTTAATATTGATACCGTTATGGGTATTTCGAACAAGAGTAAACACAAAGAGGCCGCATGGGACTTCATCAAGACCTGCTTCGAACATGAGTATTATGAGACTATCGGCTGGGGTATCCCTTCGGTTGAAAAAGAATTTGATCTTATGGCAGAAAAAGCAACCGAGCCTTCATATTACCTGGACGAAAACGGCAATAAGGTTTACGAAGATCAAAAATACTGGCTTATAGACCATGAAGAAACAATTGAGCCTCTTACAAAGGAAGAGGTTGCCAAACTTAAAAACTTTGTAGTAAATGTGGAGGGTCTGTATACCTGGGATGAAGAATTAAACAATATCATCGATGAAGAAACCCAGGGTTATTTCGAAGGACAGAAGAGTGCCGATGAAGTAGCATCGATTATTCAGTCCAGACTTCAGATTTACATCAACGAAAAGAAATAAATCATAAAAGAAACGAAACTGTCGCAGGATTTCCTGCGGCAGTTTTTTTGTCGGTATTATTTTCTTGATTATGATACGAAAGAAAAGTAAAATAATAATGCGGTTTAGTGTGTTTAATAATGATTTAACGGAGGGATATATATGAAAACAGCTATTTTCCTTGCAGACGGATTTGAAGAAATCGAAGGTCTTACCGTAGTTGATGTTTTAAGAAGAGCCAAGATTGTCTGTGATATGATTTCAACAGAAGACGATTTGGAAATAAACGGAAGTCACGGTATTAAAGTTAAGGCCGATTACATGATATCGGACATTAATTTCGGAGAATACGACTGTATGATTTTACCGGGCGGAAAGATCGGTACACAGAGACTTGAAGCCAATCAGTATCTTTTAAAGAGACTGGATGAGTTTATTAAAGCAAACAAGCTTGTCTGCGCTATCTGTGCAGCTCCTTCAATCCTTGCTCACAAAGGCTATTTAAACGGTAAGGAAGCAGTTTGTTATCCTACTGTAGAGGGTGAACTTGCAGGTGCAAATATACCTGCCAAAGAAGTTGCACATGACGGAAATATTATCACCTCAAGAGGCATGGGAACCTCCATCGCTTTTGCCGGTGAGATTGTAAAAACAATTCTTGACGAAGAGACCGCGGACGGATTACTCAAATCCTTGGTATATAAACAGTTTTAAGCAACTTTTCTTTTACAAAAACCTACGGTTATGTTATAATAATCAATTGACTGTGATATAATCACGCTTTTGAAAGGAGATTTATTTAAAATGGGCTATAAGGTTGAAAAGCTTGAAGGTAGTATGGCAAAGCTGATCATTGATGTTTCTGCAGAAGAATTCGATGCTGCTTGCGAAAAAGCATATCAGAAAAATAAAAAGAGAATTTCCGTTCCCGGATTCCGTGCGGGAAAGGTTCCCAAAGCAATGATTGAAAAGATGTACGGCAAGGAAGTCTTTTATGAGGACGCAGCCAACATTATCATTCCCGATGCTTACGAGAAGACATATGACGAAGCAATCAAGGAACTTGAAATCGTTTCCGCTCCCAAGATTGAAGTAGTGGAAATGGAAGCCGGAAAGCCTTTCGTTTTCAGTGCAGAAGTTGCATTAAAGCCTGAAATCAAGCTTGGAAAATATAAAGGTGTAGAAATCGACAAGATTGATGTCGAAGTAAGCGAAGACGAAGTTAACGAAGCTATCGAAAAAGAAAGACAGAACGCTGCAAGAATCGTCAGCGTTGAAAGAGAAGTTAAGAGCGGCGATACAGTAACAATCGACTTTGAAGGTTTTGTTGACGGCGTTGCTTTTGAAGGCGGCAAGGGTGAGAACTACAACCTTGAAATCGGTTCTCATTCATTCATCGATACTTTCGAAGATCAGATCATCGGCAAGAACATCGATGACGAATTTGACGTTAACGTTACATTCCCCGAGAATTACCAGGCTGCAAACCTTGCAGGAAAGCCTGCTGTATTCAAGGTAAAAATCCATGAAATCAAGGAAAAACAGCTTGCTGATCTTGATGATGATTTTGCAAGTGATGTTTCCAGCTACGATACATTTGCCGAGTACAAGGAATCTGTTAAGAAGAACCTTTCCGACAAGAAGGCAGATGATGCAAAGAAGGCTAAAGAAGATGCTGCAGTAAATGCAATCATCGAAGATTCCGAAATCGAAATTCCCGAGATGATGCTTGCAACACAGCAGAGAGAGATGCTCGATGAGTTCGCTCAGAGATTAAGATATCAGGGTATGAGCATCGATCAGTACTTCAAGTATACAGGAATGAATGCCGAGATTATGATGGAACAGATCAAACCTCAGGCAGAACAGAAGATTAAGACACAGCTCGTTCTTGAAGCAGTAGCTAAGGCAGAAAACATCGAAGTTACAGATGACGATGTTGAAGCTGAAATCAAAAAGATTGCAGACAACTACAAGATGGATGTTGAGAAGGTTAAAGAAACCCTCGGCGCAGGCAACGAAGATGCAATCAAAAAAGACATCGCTATGCAGAAGGCTATTGACTTCATAACAGAGAACGCAAAGGAAAAGGCTGCTAAGAAGGCAACAAAAAAGGCTAAAGAAGAAGTAGCTGAAGAAGGCGAAGAGAAGCCTAAGAAGGCAACCAAGGCTAAGAAAGAAGCAGCTGAAGAGAAGACAGAAGAATAGTATCTTAGAATAAGGAGCATTTTATGAGTCTTGTACCTTATGTCATTGAACAGACAAGCAGAGGCGAGAGAAGTTATGATATTTACTCACGTCTTTTAAAAGAAAGAATCATTTTCCTCGGAGAGGAAGTAAACGAAGTGACTGCATCTTTAGTAGTTGCACAGCTTCTTTTCCTTGAAGCGGATGATCCCGAAAAGGATATTCAGCTTTATATCAACTCTCCCGGAGGATCCGTAACCGCAGGCTTTGCTATTTACGATACAATGCAGTACATCAAGTGTGATGTTTCCACAATCTGTATCGGTATGGCAGCTTCCATGGGAGCATTCTTACTCTCAGGCGGTACAAAAGGTAAGAGAATGGCTCTTCCCAATGCTGAGATTATGATTCATCAGCCTTTGGGCGGTGCTCAGGGTCAGGCTACCGAAATTGAGATTGCTGCAAAGCATATCTTAAAGACTAAGGAGAAACTGAACAAAATTCTTGCGGAAAACTGTAATCAGCCTCTCGACGTTATCGCAAAAGATACCGATCGTGATAACTGGATGACTGCAGAAGAAGCAAAGGAATACGGTCTTATTGACCTTGTAATTTCTTCGAGAGAAGAGAACAAACAGGAGTAATATGGCAAATAAAAGAAATGATTCCGACAAAAACGGCAAACAGGTAAAATGTTCTTTTTGCGGACAGACACAGAGCCAGGTCGGCCAGATGATAGCAGGACCGGGCGGAATATATATTTGCGACGAATGTATTTCCACATGCAATGATATCTTAAAACTCCAGGCAAAAGAAGGCATGGAAGAAGATTTGTTTGAAGCATCGGATTACGATTTTAGTAAAACAAATTTAAATATCAACCTTTTAAAGCCCAAGCAGATAAAAGAGTTTCTTGATGATTATGTGGTAGGACAGGAAGAAGCAAAGATAGTCCTGTCTGTAGCCGTTTACAATCATTACAAAAGAGTTACCACTCAGGCAGATCTTGATGTGGAACTCCAGAAGAGCAATATACTTATGCTCGGACCTACGGGCTCCGGTAAAACATATCTTGCACAGACGCTTGCAAAGATCATTAATGTGCCTTTTGCCATTTGTGATGCGACTACACTTACCGAAGCAGGCTATGTAGGTGAAGACGTTGAAAACATCCTTCTTAAGCTGATTCAGGCTGCGGATTATGATGTTGCAAGAGCAGAGTATGGTATTGTTTATATCGATGAAATCGACAAGATTACCAAAAAGAGCGAGAACGTATCCATCACCAGAGATGTATCGGGTGAAGGCGTTCAGCAGGCACTTTTAAAGATAATCGAAGGCACGAATGCATCCGTTCCCCCTCAGGGCGGCAGAAAGCATCCCCAGCAGGAACTCATCCCCATCGATACAACAAATATTCTGTTTATCTGTGGCGGTGCGTTTGACGGACTCGAAAATATTATCGAGCAGAGACTCAACAAAAAGTCAATCGGTTTCAATTCCGAAATCGTTAAAAACAATATCCTCGAAAAGAGCAATCTTTTTAAGGAAGTTGCACCTCAGGACCTCGTAAAATTCGGACTTATTCCCGAATTTGTAGGCCGTGTGCCCATCAATGTGGCATTAGAGGGACTCGACGAGGAAGCACTTGTTAAGATCATAAAAGAGCCGAAAAACTCCATGATTAAGCAGTATACGGCTTTATTTAAGATTGACGATGTAAATCTTTTCTTTGATGAGGATGCCGTAAAAGAAATCGCCAAGGAAGCTTACGAACGTAAGACCGGTGCGAGAGGTATCAGATCCATTATGGAAAAGGTTATGACAAGGGTAATGTTCGAAATTCCTTCGGACGATACCATTGCAGAGTGCCATATCACCAAGGATTCCATTCTAGGTTTATCCGAACCTGTGGTGATAAGAAAAGGAGAAGCGGTTAACGTTTCAACCGAAACCGTTACAGCGTAATATTAAGGGGCAAGAAATTGCCCCTTTTTCATTCATCAGTGCCCGGCTCCCGAAGGGTGCCCGGCTCTGTAAATTCGAAAGGATTAAGGCATGAAAATAAAAAGCATAAATCTTGAAACCGTATGCGGTGTAAGCTCAAGACTTCCGAATAATTCACTCCCCGAATTTGCTTTTGCGGGCAAGAGTAATGTCGGCAAATCTTCGCTTATAAATGCTTTTATGAACAGAAAATCGTATGCCAGAATATCCTCGCAGCCCGGTAAAACACAGACAATCAACTATTACAACATAAATTCCGAATTTTATCTCGTTGACTTACCCGGTTACGGCTATGCAAAGGTCTCGGAATCCGTCAAGGAACAGTGGGGCAAGATGATTGAGAGATACTTAAAGAAATCGCCCACACTAAAGGCTGTTTTTCTTCTCGTGGATATAAGACACGAGCCGAGTGCAAACGACGTTCAGATGTACGACTGGATCGTTGCAAACGGCTTTGATCCGATAGTTATAGCCACAAAGGCGGACAAAATATCAAAGGGTGCAGTAAGCAAACAGGTATCAATCATTAAAAAGAAGCTTGAATGCGACAAAAACACCGTAATTATACCGTTTTCGGCCGAAGACAAGAGGGGCCTGGAGGAGATTTACGTGAAGGTTGAAGAGTATCTTGAAAGCATCGCAAAAACAAATTAAATTTTTACTTGACTTAGGTGTGGGGTTTGGATATAATAGTCGTTGCGGATTGAAAAATCGCGTCAATCGGGGTGTGGCTCAGTTTGGCTAGAGCGCTGTCTTAGGGAGGCAGAGGTCGCAAGTTCAAATCTTGTCACTCCGATTTTTTTATTACAGTAAATACTGTTTTTTACACATGACTATGTTATAATTGTCATGTGTATTTTTTTATTTTAACGGCGGTTTTTCGGTTTCAGATAAATTTTTTTAACCGATGGATTGACAGCCGAGGTTTTTTATTTGCTTTTTTCAGGCAGAAAAATACACTTTCGGAGGATATATGATAGCTATAATTGATTACGATGCAGGCAATATCAAAAGCGTTGAAAAAGCGGTAATTAAACTTGGATATGACTGCGTGATTACGAGAGACAAGGAAGTGCTTAAAAAGGCCGACAAACTGATTCTTCCGGGCGTTGGAGCATTCGGAGATGCGATGGGTAAGTTAAACGAATACGGCCTTACCGAAATCATAAAAGAACTTGTAGTGGATGAGAGCAAACCGCTCCTTGGAATCTGCCTCGGACTTCAGCTTTTGTTTGAATCAAGCGAAGAGAGTCCCGGTGTCGAGGGACTCGGACTTTTGAAGGGTAAAATCTTAAGACTCCCTGAAGGAGACGACAGAAAGATTCCGCACATGGGCTGGAATTCCCTTGATTTTCCGAAGAAAAGCATACTTTTTAAGAAAGTTGTAAAGGGAAGCTACGTTTATTTTGTCCATTCGTATTATCTTAAGGCGCAGGATGAAAAAATCGTTGCAGCAACCACAGAATACGGTACGACTGTCCACGCAGCAGTGGAGTGGGGAAATATATATGCCACACAGTTTCATCCCGAGAAGAGCTCGGCGGTGGGACTTAAGATCTTAAAGAATTTCCTGGAGGCTTAAATGCATACAAAAAGAATTATTCCGTGTCTCGACGTTAATGCCGGACGCGTTGTAAAAGGTGTAAATTTTGTCAATCTGATAGATGCCGGAGACCCGGTTGAATGTGCGCTTGCTTATGACAAAGCAGGTGCGGATGAGCTTGTTTTTCTGGATATTACCGCTAGCTCCGATGCGAGAGATACAGTGGTTGACATGGTAAGAGCGGTTGCGGAAAGCGTATTTATTCCGTTCACCGTAGGCGGCGGTATCAGAACCGTCGATGATTTTAAAAAGATTTTACGAGAAGGCGCCGATAAGGTGGCCGTAAATTCTGCCGCTATCATGAATCCCAATTTAATCGCCGAAGCTGCGGATAAATTCGGTTCACAGTGCGTTGTTGTGGCCATTGATGCCAAGAGAAGAGCGGACGGAAGCGGCTGGAATATTTACAAAAACGGCGGACGTGTCGATATGGGCATAGATGCGCTTGAATGGGCCATAAAAGCCTGTGAACTCGGTGCCGGAGAGATTTTGCTTACCAGTATGGACTGCGACGGTACGAAGAACGGCTACGATATCGAATTAACCAGAACCATCGCTGAAAATGTTTCGATTCCCGTTATAGCTTCGGGCGGTGCAGGTACCATGGAGCATTTTAAGGATGCATTGACAGAAGGAAAAGCCGATGCAGCGCTTGCAGCAAGTCTTTTTCACTTTAAGGAACTTGAAATTCGTGAAGTAAAGAAATTCCTTGCAAACGAAGGAATACCCGTGAGGTTATAATATGCCGCCTATCACAGGAGAGTGGGAAAAGGCCCTAAAAGAAGAATTCAGCAAAGAATATTATATTAATCTTTACAAAAAACTTCTCGACGAATACAGGAATCATACGGTTTTCCCGCCCAAACAGGATCTTTTTAACGCATATCATTTTACTCCGCTTGAAAATGTCAAGGTCGTGATACTCGGACAGGACCCCTATCATGACGTCGGGCAGGCTCACGGACTATGTTTTTCGGTGCAAAAAGGCATAGAAATACCGCCTTCACTGAAAAACATTTACGAGGAATTAAACAGGGAACTGGGTTGTTACATACCGGATAACGGATATCTTGAAAAATGGGCCAGACAGGGAGTATTTTTGTTAAACGCCGTGCTGACGGTCAGGGCTCATTCACCTCAGTCACATCAGGGAATAGGCTGGGAAAAATTCACCGATGCGACAATAAAGATTTTAAACGAACAGAACCGGCCGATAGTTTTTATGCTCTGGGGTAAGTCGGCGATTTCGAAAAAAGAGATTTTAAACAATCCAAACCATCTGATTCTGACGGCTCCGCATCCTTCACCCCTCTCTGCATACAGAGGATTTTTCGACTGCGGACACTTCAAAAAAGCCAACGATTTTTTACGGGAAAACGGTCTTTCTCCCATCGACTGGCAGATTGAAAATGTGAATTAGAAAATTTTTGCAAAAAAGTGTAAAGAAATAGGGTTCAAAGTTTAGAATATCGTTTGATTTTTGACACTATAAAGTATATAATAAAAAATGGTGTGGATTAATAGATATTCACCCTAACAGACATTTGGGGAGGCATTCATGAAAGAATTAATGATAATGTATCATCCTGTGAAGAAGGAGATTCGTTTTCTTGCCAAAGCAAAGGGCGAGTTCGTGGAGATTCCTTATGCCATGTGTCCCTGGCTCAATCAGTACGGACCTGACAACGGCGAATTCCTGCTCCAGAATCACGGCAATAAATTCTTTGATGATATTTGGGAACAATTTTTAAGAGACAATGTCAATCTGGTTTTCAAGGGAACCAAGGTTGACTATGAAGACTTTGTAAAAAAAGTCAGAGAATACAACAAATCCGTTAACGAAGACAGATTTAAGGTTACACAGTTCATCGAACTTCCTTCCGTAACGGAGATTTATACCGCTATTGCGGATTTTTGTGATGCAACTCTTGAGACATTCGATAACGAACTTCAGAATTCCGACATCAGAAAATCATTTGTTGAAAGAAAGACAGAGTTTGAATCCAAGAAAGCAAGACTTAACAATTCGGACGTTAACCTTTGCCTGGTCGGTACATATTCTTCCGGTAAGTCAACATTCATCAATGCGTTAATCGGCAAGAGAATTCTTCCCGAGAGTATCAACTCCGAGACGGCCAAGATGTTCAGAATCAAGAACGCCAAGGAGCCCGCTGTTTCGTTTGTTATCAAAAAGGGCAGCGATCCCGATACATCTGTTATCGCAAACATTGTCTGGGATGCCGAGAAGAAGAGATTTGCATTCCATGCTGACGGCGAATGCGAGATTACACAGGAGAAGATCAATTCCGAAGTTAACTCCGCAATCATGTTCAGACTTCAGCAGCATGAACAGTTATACCAGGTACTTAAGAAATTAAACGACATTCCCAATATGGGAACTGACGAGAACGAAGAATATATCGACGGTATCATCGAAGTAAGCTTCCCGATTCCTTTGGACGAGAACATCAACTTCACTTTCTACGATACACCCGGTACCGACTCGAACTCCAATGAGCACTTGCTCGTACTTCAGAAAGCACTTGCTCAGCAGACCAACTCCATCTTAATCGTTTTATACGAGCCGACCAAGATGGAAGGTACAGGTAACTCGATTCTCTACAACCTGATTAATTC
This sequence comes from uncultured Lachnospiraceae bacterium, assembly GCA_947303375.1. Lineage (GTDB taxonomy): Bacteria > Bacillota > Clostridia > Lachnospirales > Lachnospiraceae > UBA3766. Next base: position 305 of record CAMYYF010000016.1, on the reverse strand, counting down.
AAGCAACAGAGAAAACGAAGCTACAACCATCGACCTTACGAGATCGCTTCACGTAATCAACCAGGCTGATACAAAGTCACTTACAGACCTTCAGCTTTTGAAGAAAAAGAAAGTCGAAGTTACTCTCAAGGAAACAGACAAGATTTACAACGAAGAGGCACAGCAGATTGACCTTTCCAAGGAAAGACTCTTCTTCGTATCATCCAAGGCAGCATACATTGCAAAGGCTATCGGCAACAACGTCGATACGGAAGACGAAAGAAGATGGCTGGCTAACCACAAGAACGAAATCAACAACGATCCCG
>CAMYYF010000015.1:0-18619 GCA_947303375.1 uncultured Lachnospiraceae bacterium | reverse complement strand
AAGACTTGGATGATCAAAGCGAAAAAGTTATTGAAACTCTCAAAGAAGCAGATACTATACAATTTGAATGGCATGATACAAGGTTATATTGGAAATATATAAAAGATAGTAATGAAGAATTTGGCGGATGCCATGAGTTTAATTAAGTTACTGATGGGATAATAACTGTATTGGGAGATATAAAATGGAAAAGGGGTTTGCCAAAATAAGAATATTATCGGCTTTGTGCTGTATATTGCTTGTTTGCGGATGTTTTAAGATACAACCCAATATAAAATATGATAGCACGGTAAAAAGCAAACCTGATATATATGTCAGAGATTGTTATAAAGATTTTAAAAAAGGCGCCGGTCATATCACCGGGAGATATGGAATTCCCTTATTTGCTGTCGAAAACGGTGATATAATTTACACTTTAGAAAATGATTCGGTGTATAAAAATGAATCCGGTAAAAAAGAATTAGTATTTAAGACTGAACAGGAAAAAGACACTCGTATCGGCTCATTGGTATATGCTTCAGATGACTATATTATTTATCTTATGATGGATACAAAGCCTGATGGTGAAGCTTTTATTCATTTAAGTGATACTATATGGAAATATTCTTTTGAATCAAAAACCAAGCAACAAATAATTGATAAACATTTTAGTTCATTTATATCAATAGTAGTTGATAATAATATCATAATTCGTGATGAGTCAAACTTTTATTTTGTAGACATCGAAAGTGGCGAAGATAAGGTTATAGAAGATTATAGTGATAAAACCGAAGAAGAATTAAATGATCTTCTTCCAACCGGATTTTATTCAAAAAAATATAAGGCAAAAAAATATGATTCATTTGAATTATTTTATGAGGGAAACGGTTCAAATGAAAGGGTCGGTTTTATCCATTTTTATGATGAATATAATAAAGAGATGATTGATATAAATGATATAATTGATGTCGACTTTTGGTGTAAAACTAATTGTTATGATAATAAGATTTACACTTTTCGTCTTTCTTCCGAGAGAATTAAAGAAGGCGGTGATAACTGGCTAGCTCTTCAATACGGTTCATCTGAAGGATGTGAGACAAAACATTGGAAAATGGATGAAATAACATATATAGAAGGACCAGATTATAGTAATTCAGAAGAAAAGACTCTGTATGAAGATTCGACCAATAGAATTCTTGGCTATAATCCCGACACAAATGAAGTATATTTATATGTCTTTGATAACCGAACAATAACAGCCAAAGATTTAGATAATCAAAGTGAGAAAATAGTTGAAACGCTGGATGAAGCAGACACGATTCAATTTGAATGGTACGATACCAGACTGTATTGGATGTACAAAAAAAATGGTGTGGAAGAATTTGGCGGATGCCACGAGTTTAATTAAATTCATTTAGGAAGGCAATGAGATTTCGAGCATACGCAAGGGTAATTACAGTCCGTAGGAGTGAACATATGAATAAATTATTAAAAAGTGTATTATTGTTCATTTTTATAGGGCTGTTTTGCGGTTGTATTGGAGGAAATGATTTAACAAATTCTGAAGAGGATACACGGTCGGATATATTTGTCAAAAATTGCTATAAAGATTATCGCAACGTGATTATAGGTGAAAGAAAATGGGGTGAAGACGATGATGATTTAGAGAATCGCGTCTATTTACCATATTATGTTTATGAAGATGGGGAGGATTATTACTATGCATTAAGGAATACTATTTACAAGTGTTCCGATAATACTTCCGAAGAATTATTTACTGCAGATGTATGGGTATATGCCTTAGTTGGAGTATATGAAGAAAACATTTATTATACTTCTCAATTTTCGTTGTGGAAGTATGATACTGAAAATAATGTTTCGGAAAAGGTTTTTGATGAAGACATAGTTCAATTTGATACGGTATTTTTTGAAAACTATATAATTTTAAAAGACAATAAATCATATATTTTATACTTCTATGATATTGAGAAGAATCAAAAGATTGTGATAGAAGACTATTTATCAAAAGAGCAGAATGAAATTAATCATATGCTGCCGGAAGGCTTTTCTGTTAGAATAGCTCGAGGAAGTTATTCTATAGAAGTGTATTATGACAATGGAAAAGACTTGGTAAAAATGGGGTTTGCAGAAATCAATATAAATGATCAAAACGAAGTGGAGATGTTACAATGCTCGAGTGAGTTATTTAGAAAAATTAATATACTAGATGATAATTTATATTCTTTTGAAGTTGTTTCGGAGGCGGTAAGAATGGGGCATGGTCCTTGTGGCTATTTTGGAACCGTAGAAAGATGCCGTACGAAATATTGGAAATCCGATAGAATTACAAAGGTTGAGGGACCTGATTTATATGGTTCATATCATGAGGAAAAAATTCTTTATCAAGATTCGACCAATCGAATAATTGGGTATAATCCTTATACCAATGAAGTCTATTTATATGTATTTGAAAACAGAACATTAACCGCAAAAGACTTGGATGACCAAAGCGAAAAAGTTATTGAGACTCTTAAAGAAGCAGACACCATACAATTTGAATGGCACGATACAAGGTTATATTGGCGATATAATATTGATGGAAAAGATGAATTTGGCGGATGCCATGAGTTTAATTAAATTCATTTAGGAAGGCAATGAGATTTCGAGCATACGCAAGGGTAATTACAGTCCGTAGGAGTGAACATATGAATAAATTATTAAAAAGTGTATTATTGTTCATTTTTATAGGACTGTTTTGCGGTTGTATTGGAGGAAATGATTTAACAAATTCTGAAGAGGATAAACGTCCTGATATTTTTGTCAAGAATTGCTATAAAGACTACTGCAACGTGATTAAAGGCGAAGATTCGGGATTAAGTATGTATGATAATAGTCTTGAGAATTATACCTATTTACCGTATTTTGTATGTGAAAATGGAGAGGATTATTACTATGTAGTAAATAATTCAATCAACAAGTATTCAAATAATACTTCTGAATTATTATTTACTCCGGAATTAAAAATACTTGCTTTAGTTGGAGTGTATGAAGAAGAAATTTATTATACTTCTCGAAATTCGTTATGGAAGTATAATACGCAAAATAATTCTTCGCAAAAGATTTCCGAGGACGTTTTATCGTACTTTGATGCAGTAATGGTTGAAAACTATTTAATTGTAAAAGACTCTAAATTGTACATTTACGATATTGCGAATAATCAAAAGATTGAGATAGAAGACTATCTGGAAAAAGACCAAGATGAAATAAATCAAATGTTACCTGATGGCTTTTCTATCAGAAGAGCCCAAGGTGGAAATTCGCTTGTGAATAATATGGAAATGTATTATGACAATGGAAAAGATTTAGTAAAAATAGGGTTTGCAAGAAGCAATATAAACGAGAATAACAAAGAGGAGATGTTAAACTTCGACGATCGGATGCTAAATAAAATAAACATAATAGATGATAACCTATATGTTTTTTACGTTTGTTCGAAGACTGATGCGCAGCCTGGCTCGATAGCTTTTTATGGAACGGCAGAAAGATGCAGGACGAAATATTGGGAGTTGGATAGAATTAAAAAGGTTGAGGGGCCAGATTTATATGGTTCTTCAAAAAAGGAAGAAACATTTTACGAAGATTCAACAAATCGAATAATTGGTTATAATCCTTACACCAATGAAGTTTATCTATATGTATTTGAAAACGGAACATTGACCGCAAAAGACTTGGACGATCAAAGCGTAAAGGTTATAGAAACTCTCAAAGACGCAGATACCATACAATTTGAGTGGCATGACACAAGGCTATATTGGAAATATATAAAAGATGGAAATGAAGAATTTGGCGGAGTCCATGAGTTTAATTAAATCGTTTTAACAGACGGTGGATATTATAACTCACGGAAGGATAATTAAAATCCAAAGGAGTAAAGAATGATAATAAAAAAAATAATAATTGCTCTTTGCTCTGCCTTATGCATTTTGCTGTCAGGATGTGTCTTAGAGAATACAACAGATAATAGCGATGATAATACGGTAAATGTATATGTTAAAGGATTCTATTCCATAAAAGATACGGGTTTGGATGGACCTGTCTTTGATGAGGAATATTACCTGACAACTCGTGATATATTACTGCCAAGACATATATGCGAATATAACGGTACAGCTTATGTTAAAGAGAATGATAAAGTTTTTAAATCAGAGAACGGGAAAAAAGAATTACTGTTTGAAGTTGAGGGCGGAATAAAGTCGATAGTTTCAGCAAATGATGATTACCTTATATTTCTTTCGTGCGAGAACTTTACATCTAACGAAACCGAATATCAATACAATGATTTTTATAAATACGAATTTGCGAAAAACAAAAGTACGAAAATTATTTCGGGCGATCGGCTTCCCAGAACATACAGAATTTATTTAAAAGAAAACTATATAATAATTCAGTCTGATTACAACGAAGAAATATACTTTTATGATCTAGAAGAAAGTAATTTGCAGTTTTTTGAGTATGATGACTTGGTTATGAACGATACAAATGATTCTTTTCCGAAAGATTTTTATTATGTTTGCGGAGAAAAAGCTTATATTTATTCATCAAAAGACCATTCATTAATAACTTCCGCATTGGAATATAATGGCGAGATCTATGAATATGATAATCGTATCAGCGATATAAGATTCAAAACATTCATATACAATGATGACCTATATAATATATGGACAGATTCGGAATATGAAGACAGTAACCCTCCGAGCCACTACGGAAATGAAGAAAGATGTGAAGCAAAGTATTGGGTATCGGATAATGTTTTTAAAATCCATCTGACAGGAGAAACAGAAGGACAAAGTGAAGGTGTAATTAAAGAATCCAAGAACCGAATAGTTGGATATAATCCAATAACAAATGAGGTTTATCTATATGTCTTTGACAATCGCACTATTACGGCCAAGGATTTAGATAATCAAAGTGAGAAAATAGTTGAAACGCTGGATGAAGCAGACACGATTCAATTTGAATGGTACGATACCAGACTGTATTGGATATACGAAAAAAATGGTGTGGAAGAATTTGGCGGAAACCTTGATTTTAAATAGAAATTATCGTTTGTTTTATTGACGAATAATGCATTATAATGTAAACTTTTAAGTAGTAACTTGTTAAATCCTGTTTTTGAAGAAAAGGGGGCAAAAAAATGGCAATAGGTACAGGAGTTATAGTAAATGCAGAAGCGTTGGATATGTATGCTTCTGAATTACTGGCACAAAAAAAAGAGATGGAACTTAATTTTAGTTCATTAGACGGTGCTGTTAATGCAATATTTGATAATTCGGAAGGTGAAGCGGTAATTGCATTTCAAGAGAGATATACAAAGGTTCAGACTATGTATGAAAATATGATGTTGATATTACAGAACTATGCAGATGCTCTTAAGAAAATGAAAGAGAATTACCTGAAAGCTAATAGTGATCTTGCAAAACAGATTAGAGATTTATAGTGGATATAGTTCTATAGGTATATTATACAGGAGGAAAGAAAATGCCGGATAATTTTAATATTACACTGGATTATGCAGAATTGGAAAAAAATGCAGCAATAATAGATGAGGTATTTGCTACCTTAGAACAGCGCATAATACCCCAAATTACAAACATTAGTGAAGGTATTAACTCAGATGTTGAGGGCTTGGGCTTCCAAGCATATCATGAAAAACTTGTTAATTATAACAGTGTTTGCGTGACAGGTGTAGGAAACTTTTGTGAACAACTTTCCAGTATTATCAGATCGACCATTAAGGTTACTGATGATGATGATTCAGCAACAGCTTCAGCAGTTAATCAAGCATTCTCGGGTTAATCAACATTGATTTAGAAAAAGGCTCTGCAAATTATTGTAGAGCCTTTTAAAATATAGAAATTATCGCATTTTGTATGGAAGACGATTATTATTTGATGTATACTTATAAATGGTATACATTTTTTTATTTTTTCTTATAGTAAAGGGGCAAAAATGAAATACAAACTTGTATTGTGCGGGACAGGCTTTTTTCAGGAGATGGAACTCCAGGAAGATGACAACTTACGTCTTATTGGAACTTCCAAAGGTTGCAATATCCGATTTGATAAAGATCGAATTGGTGAAGATTTTCAGATAAAAATAGTTCGTGATCAGGATTCCTGGCGTTTACTGGCAGATTCAGGCGTTATTTTTCTGTTCAACGATAAAGAAACAAAAGATATAGTTGTTAATCCCGGAGATAAAATCCGAGTTCATTCTCTTACTGATAAAACAGAATTGTTCTCGATGGATTATTTTATTGATTATGGATTAAAAAATATTGACTACGATCTTAAAATCAGCCTTTCTCAAGATAATACAATTAAGATTGGAGAGAAGAATTGCGATATAATTATAAGTGATTCAAATCTTCAGGATAAATGTTTGATTCTTACTAAAAGTGATAATAATCTGCAAATGGATTCTTCGCTTGTGAGAAATATGGTTACTATCAATGGTTCGCCGGTTCGTAACGATAAATCTCTTGTTAAAAACGGAAGTTTCTTTTCTATTCTCGGATATCAGTTCTATTTATACAATAACGAATTATTTACAACGAGTGACGGAACTGTAACAACAAGACTTTCAAATTCAAAAATAACATATCAAAAGAATCATTTTGAATATCCCCAATATATTAAAAATGTCAGACAGCAATATGTGATCCCTGAGGAAGAAATAGAAGTTTTGGATCCTAAGGCTTCCAAAGAACACGAACCTGCCAATATCGTGATGTCTCTTATTCCGACCCTGATGTCCACAGGAGTTATGATGTTGATGAGATCCATGATTGGCAGCGGTAAAAGAATGATTTTTATGAGCGCCGGAATGATGATAGCCGGAGTTTCTACTACCATTATTTCGTTTGTTTCCAATGCGAAAAAAAGAAAAAAGGATGAGGCAAAACGTGAGAAGGATTATTTCGATTATTTAAAAGACAGAGAAGAATACATTATCAGTATTCGTGAGAAAGAATATGAATTATCATGTCAGAAAAACCCTTCTCTTGATGAAGAAATAAAATTCGTAGCTGATTTTGATTCAAGACTTTTTTCAAGGAAAAAAGAGCATGATGATTTTCTGCTTGTTAGAATCGGTACAGGTATAGTCAAGACAAAAAATCCGGTAAAATATAATACTCATGATTATGTGGATACTGAAGATTATCTGATGGATTATCCCAAGAGTATAAAATATAAATACGAATATATTCAGGATATGCCCGTTTTGTTAGACTTAAAAAACAGCAGTGCCATTGGTTTTGTGGGCTCCAGAACAAAACTTTATCAAATGGTAAAGAATCTGGCTTTAAGCATTGCTATCGAACATTTTTATCAGGATGTTCAACTGATGTTTATTATGAATGAAGATGAGAAGAGATTGTTTGACTGGGCCAGATGGTTCCATAATACAACCTCTCCGTCCGGCATACTTAGAAATTTCATGTATGATGATGATAGTTCTAAGATTCTTCTTGAGTACATTTATGCGGAATTATCACGAAGAGATGAGATGAAAGAAGAGGAAATATCAAATCTTCCTCATTTTGTAATTTTTGCATACAGATCAGAGAGAATAACATCACATCCGTTAAAAAAATATTATGACAGAGCCGCCAAACTGGGCTTTACATTCCTTTTCTTCGAAGAGTATGAGGAATTTGTTAATGACAGCTGTACAAAACTTATATTTCTCTCAAATGAAGGTAATACCGGTTTAATCAGAAATGTCGAAAATGGTGAAATCATACAGGAATTCGAATATGAACACATTCCGGGAGACATTGCGGCCAGAGCGGCGTTAAAACTTGGCTGTGTTTATGTAGATGAAGCAAGCCTGGCCGGTTCGCTTACTAAAAATATATCTCTTTTTGAATTGCTTGGAATAATGAACATAAATGATCTTGAATTGGAAAAGAGATGGAATGCTTCCAGAATATATGAGAGCATGGCGGCTCCTTTGGGTGTAAAGACAGGAAATGAAATAGTTTATCTTGATCTTCATGAAAAGTTTCATGGACCGCATGGATTGGTTGCAGGTACTACAGGCTCCGGAAAAAGTGAAATCATGCAAACCTATATTTGCTCAATGGCAACGTTATTCCATCCATATGAAGTTGGTTTCATAATCATAGACTTTAAGGGTGGCGGAATGGTAAATCAGTTTAGGGATTTGCCACATCTTAACGGTGCCATAACAAATATTGACGGTAGAGAAATAGACAGATCGTTGATGTCTATAAAAGCAGAGCTGCTTAAACGTCAGGAATTGTTTGCTCAGGCCGGCGTTAACAAGATAGATGATTATATTAAATTATTCAAAAAAGGTGAGGTTAAAACAGCACTTCCTCATCTTATACTGATAGTGGATGAATTTGCCGAATTAAAGAGCGATCAGCCTGAATTTATGAAAGAGTTGATTAGTGCTGCCCGTATAGGACGAAGCCTTGGTGTTCATCTTATTCTCGCAACACAGAAACCTTCCGGCGTAGTAAACGATCAGATTTGGAGTAACTCCAAGTTTAAATTATGTCTGAAAGTTCAAAACAAAGAGGATAGTAACGAAGTTCTTAAATCTCCGCTTGCGGCAGAGATTAGAGAACCCGGACGAGCATATTTGCAGGTCGGAAACAATGAAATATTCCAACTTTTCCAGTCTGCATACAGTGGAGCTCCTTCGCAGTTTGATACTCTCGGAAATTCGCGAAAGTTTAAACTGTCCAAAGTCAGTCTTTGCGGAAGAAGAGAAGTTTTCTTTGAACAAAAACCTAAGAGTGTTGATGATTCGATCACACAGCTTGATGCAGTTGTACAATATGTAAAAGATTATTGTATGCAAAACGGAATCGAGAGACTTCCGAATATTTGTCTGCCTTCTTTAAGCGATTACATTCCTATTCCTGAAGATGTTGAATGCGGCAGAAATAATGGTATATATATTCCGGTTGGCTTTTATGATGATCCGTCAAGACAAAGTCAGAAACATTACTATATTGATTTTTCTCAGGGAAATATTTTTATTCTCGGCTCTTCACAATTTGGAAAAACAACGTTTATCCAAACGATGATAAAACAAATTGCCACAAACTACAGTCCATCGGAAGTTTGCATTTATATCCTGGATTTTGCCTCAATGTTTCTTAAGAATTTCTCTAAACTGAAACATGTTGGCGGAGTAATAACTGCATCCGACGATGATAAGATAAAGAAGTTTTTCAATATGATGGAAGAAAATCTTGCTTCCAGAAAGGAAACTTTTGCCAAACTGGGCGTAACTTCTTATTCATCATACAGAGAAGCAGGTTTTAACGAATTACCGCAGATTGTTATATTCCTGGAGAATTTGACGGCATTTAGAGAAATATATCCTAATTTGGATGATTATTTTATTACGCTTTGCCGAGATGGTTTGTCTTTGGGAATAACTGTTGTAATAACAAATTCACAGACCAGCGGAATGGGATTCAGATACTTATCGAATTTTGCAACCCGCATTGTCTTTACGTGCAATAATTCAAGTGATTATAATGCAATATTTGACAGATGCAAATTAACTCCCGCCGAAGTTCCCGGAAGAGCTGTAATAGAGATTAACAAAACATTTTATGAGTGTCAGATGTATGTACCGTTTGAGGCACAAAAGGAATTCGAAAAGATAGAGCTTATGCGTTCGTTTATTAACGAGACAAATGAAAAGTATTCCAAATTCAAAAACAGCGGTATTATACCGGAAGTTCCTGATGTTGTCACAAAAGAATTTGTTTTGGCTCTTGATGATAACTTCGGAGAATATGATATTCCGATAGGAATCACATATGCTGATGTTTCGCCTCAAAAGATATCAATGGATAAAGTCAGCAAGATGGTTATTTCAGGTAAAGAAGAAATAGGTAAAAATGAATTTATAACCTATCTTGTTGGAAGTATTATTAATAAATGCTGCGAAAACAGAATGAAATTATTCTTTGTTGATAAAGTAAACAGAGAGTTTGAGGAGACATTAAAAGATAAAGAAAATGTAGCTTATTCATGTAATGTGGATGATATAAAAACATATCTGTCAGACATAAGTGCAGAACTCAAGAACAGATATGATAAGATGGCTGAAGGTGATTTGACATTTATAGAGAACGAGCCGTTAATTGTACTTATTGCAAATACCAAGGAAGCACAAAATGCTATTGATGCTGACAGAGCAATAGCGACAATTTATAATGATATCATCAATAAATACAAGAATCTGAAAGTATTTGTTATCTTTTCAGATTTTGAAAATGTATCAACCAGTTTCTCTGTATCATCGGCAGTTATAAAATCATTGAAAGAAGACAGATATTTGGTTGTTTTCGACAGTGTTGCCGAACAAAAAGTTATTGAAATGTCGCTGCAATTTGCTAAAGCCAACAGCAAAAAACCCATATTCGGAGATGCCTTTGTATCCGAAGGAGCGGATATCTTTAGGGTGAAGACCATTTTGAACGAAAAATAGTATTTCATGAGGTGAAAGACTTGAAAAAAAGATTATTATTTTGTTTACCTATAATTGTTTTGCTTCTGTTTACTCCGTTGCTTGCAAAAGCTGAGGGGGAAAAGTTTGATAACAACAGATGCGTGGTTCCTTTTGACTTGGTATTATCCTTTGACGGGCAGGAGAAATATCTGCGTTCATCATATGGAATACTGGTTGGTATCAATGGTGATGGCGGAGCGTCAAACATAATAACTAATGTGAAGGATGTTCGTGCAACAGGAGAAGAGATTCAGAATTTCTGTGATGAAAAAGAAATAGAAGAGGATCGCAGAGATAAAGTTGAAACAGTAATAAGAGTTACTGTTGAAAAAGATATTCAGATAAAGGCAACCATCAATAACGTCAGTGATTCTATGAATTTGGCTGTTCTGAATCTCGAAAAAGAAATATATAACCATAACAGCATTTTATTTGATATCGATGATGAAAATATTAAACCTGCTCAGGAGTTATATATCCTGGATGATGAGTCAAATTATCATATAGGATATGCTGTAAACGAATCGCTGGTAAACGGTATTAAATATGTACAGTTTGATTCTCCTTTAGACTGGGAACAAAGAGGACAGGCTGTATTTAATGAGAATGAAGAGTTCATCGGAATGATTCAGGACAGCGTTGACGGGGCTCATAAAAATGCACTCAGCTCAAAGGAAATAGCGGTAGCGTTAAAAACATTAGGCATTTATATTGATGTAGCGGATCATACGGTTAAACCTGTGGATAAACAGGTTTTAATAGCAGCTACCGATATGGCGGATAAACTGGATCTGTCTTTATATACGCCGGAAACCGCTGAGGCAATGAAAGAACAAATACAGGCAGCCAGAAGCATAATCATAAGCGAAGAAGCCACTCAGGAAGAAGTTGATGCGGCATACAACAACCTAAATTCGGCTCAGGATTCTTTGGTTATAGAAGAAAAGATGGATACTATTACAATTGTATTAATTATAGTTTCGGGAGTTTTGGCTCTCGGAATCGTGATTTTTGTAATTGTATTGATTATTATCAAAAAAAGAAGAAAGAAGAAAGAAAAAGAAAAGGCAGAATTAGATGCAAAAAGGGCGCCGGTAAGCAACGGACCATATGTTCCTAACGGCAATAAGAACAAAAAGGAAACAACACTTCCCGGAGGACAGTCAGAGTATTTAACCAGAGTCAAACTTTCAGGTGAGTTAGACAAAAACGATGCACCCGAAAGCGGTGGAATGAGCGAGAAACTTACGAATCTTTCAGGATTTGCTCCTTCGAGCAAAGCTGTAAGCTTTAATGAAGAAGACACTACGGTATTATCTGTAATAGAGGAAGAAGAACATAACAGTTCCAAGATTTTAGCCCATTTAGTCATGCTTAATGACGGAAAGAGAATAGATATTGATAAAGAATTATATACTTTAGGTAAAAGTGAGCAAAAGGCTGATTTTGCGATAGACAATAAATCGGTAAGCCGTGCGCATTTATCCATAATATATAAAGACGGAAAGTTCTACGCCAAGGATTTGAGTTCCTTAAACGGTTCATACTTAAATAATAATAAATTGAATCCGCAGGAAGAAGTTGAAATAAAAAACGAAGACAGTATTAAACTGGCGGATGCAGAAATGAAATTTTATGTTGATTAATTGGGGGTATTATGGAAGATACAATTATTATGGTTTTTGAACGGGCAAAAACAAAGGAAAAAATCGATATTGAAGTTCCTTTGGATATCACAGCAAATGACCTGTTAAACGGTCTTAATACTGGATTAAATTTGGGTCTGAATCTTGAGGATTCCAGTCAGTGCTATTTGTGCACCGAAAACCCAATAGCCTTAATTAAAGGGACTACAATGCTGAAGGATTATAACCTTCATAACGGAACAATAATAAGATTTGAAAAATAAAGAAGAATCCTTTAAAAGGATTCTTCTTTTTTTAATTTATAATACCGTATTTTTGCATAATATTTTCAGGTGGAGTGTAGTCATTCAACAGTTCGTTGGATTTTCTTATTAAATCATCATAACTGTAATGCGGCAATGAATATAATGCATCGTCGCTATAGTAAATATAAAAGTCTTTTGAAGGTACATATAATACATCTGACGGGATAAAGGCTGTAGCATCCAGTTCGCTGTTAAATACGTAAGTTTTGTCAGATAAATTTAATGTATAAAAATCGGAGTCGGGATGGTAATAAAATCCATCAATTTCCACATAAGGAAGCTCGGGGATTTGATAAGTTTTAACGAGCTCGACCGATTCTCCAAAACGATAGAATTCAGTGGTACCGTCCGAGTAAACTATTGTGAACATATCAGCATCCTGGCAGACATGGAAGCCATCCAGGCCGCTTAGTACACGATTTGTTGTGAAGCAAGGAGATTGCGCATTTCTTTTGTATATTTCAAATACACCGGATTCTCTTTTGACAGCATAATAATCTTTATCTAAATTATATACTTCTATTTTTTCGTCATCAGGAATATCAGGTTTTGAAATATCTGTTACTTCGCCTGTTGTTAATGATAACAGATATAATTTTTTCTCTAATGAACGATCGCTCATGATGTATTCCCGATCATTAGATACACTGTATTTTCCGAAATTGGGACAATTCAAATAATCAACTTCCGCAGCTAATGACCCGTCCGAAATGTTATATATTTTCAGTCCTCCGCCATAATCTGCAAAATATTTTGTACCATCCCCGACAAATGTATACTTGTCATATGTCTGATCTATAGATAAGACAGCTTCTTTTGAATCCAATGAATATAAATTCAAAGTTTGAGTTGAACTGTCTCTCCTTAGAAATTGTCCGGAAGAATTAGAGTACATATATGTTGAATACGGACAATTAATCAGGGGTTCGTTGTCATAAGGTTTTTTTTCATAAAGAGAAACATAATTGGTGCCTTCAAACAGAACAAACAATCGATTATCTGCAGCCATATAATTTTTCCCGGTTAATTCGGGAGTGTAATAGAAAATATTATAAGGGTATAAAGTATCAAATTCAGGAGAAGTAATAAACATTTGGCCGTCGTTTGTAAATAATCTTACTGCATTTTTGTTGGTTGTGTATATATTGCAGATTTTTCCGTATGTATTTAAGGACGATAAAATATCTCCGTCGCTACTGCTGATTGAATAGATATAATCGTAGCCGGCGCCATATATAATATCCTTTTTTGAACTTATTTTTATCTCATAAAGAACACCGGGGGTTTGGGTTTCCCAATTAATATTTCCGGTTTTATTGTTTATGGAAAGCAGAAGAATATCCTTGTCAGTAAAGCCTTCTTGGTATTTTACACCTGAAATATAGATGTTTTCTCCCGAAGAAATTAAAGAATAACTAAAGTCCATCGGAATCTCGTAATAGGAAAGAGAATCGGTTTCCAAATTTAATGTTATCAGGGAGATATTCTCTAAAGAATTGGCGGCGTAAGTGAATATAATTTCTTTTCCGTCATCCGAGCAGGTTACATTATATATAAACGGGCTGACTATAGTAGAAAAGTAACCAAGTTCTGAATACGGATGATAGGATATATAGTCGCTTTCGTTACAATTATATACAGCAACTCCTCCGGTTGAGAATATTGCATATTTCTCAGCAAAGTTAAATCTGTAGATGTCGCCTTTATATACTGAATTTCCGTTCGGATTGGGTAATAAGGTTTCGGTGTTGTTCTTATAATCAATTATTTTGATTTGCTCGTTTTCATTTATTACAACGGTATCTTCATTCAGGAAAATAAAACTGTGTTCTTCGTCGCCGAAGTAGTTTTTATTAACAGATACGGACAATAATTCCTTTCCTGTTGAAGTGTCCCATACATGAAGGTTTTTGCAGGCATCCAATGCTGCAATTCTGGTATATTCAGGTGATAATTTCGTGGCAGATATATTTGATTCGGATTCAAAAATTCTTCCGCCTGTGTATATTCCCGGATCAGCATATAATTCCAAAGTGTTGCAAAGTGTAAATTCGGTATCTGCAGAATATGGATAAGAATCGTCTTTTGAAGAAGAGGGCATAACCTTTCTTAAGGCATAAACAGCATCGAATTTTCTTCCGGCACATATTAATGATTCAGCATTTAATGTGGTGGAATGAGCCAGACTTAGTTTGGCTTCCGTATACTGTTCCTCAATCTGATTTTTCTGTTCCTGTATCTGTTTGGACTGTTCCTCAATCTCCGAATATTGCTTTTTAATCTCGGTGTTCTGGTCCAGAATCATCTCTGACTGATTTATAATCTTAAACATAAGGCCCATACAAACAGCACTAAAAAGCATCAAAGCAGCGGCTATGGCAGATACAATTGAGATTGTACGTCTCATTGCGCGCTCTTTGTGACGCTGTTTTAATTCATCGTAATTAAGGCCGAACATAGCGGCACAGATTCGAAGTATTGCATCGTTCATGGCCTTTTTTATGGCCTTGTTGTTTTTGCCTCTTACATCGGCTGCAAGCGGCTCAAAAACACGATATTTGGTCTCTTTGGTACCGTCGGGATTAACCACTTCGTATGCTTCTCTTGTAAGAGCTTCGGGGAAGGACTCCTCAGGCTCGCCTTCTGCAAGTACCGCAAGAACCTTATCTCTGCCGTGAAGCTGGATAAAGGTTTCGATTTCTTTTTTACACCACTGCGATTCCGGGAGCCTCGGTGTACAGATAACCAATAGATAATCGGAGTTTTCCAAAGCCTCAGTGATGGGGTCGGACAGATTACTTGCAAGCGGCAGTTCGTCCTGATCGCGGAATACTCTCTCTATTTTCTTTTTGCCCGTGGGGGATTTAACGTTTTTAGGAAGTTTAAAAGACTCGAGTTTTTTATGAAGAGTCGTTGCGACAAATTTATCAAGTTCAGAATGTCTGTAGCTTATAAAAGCATCGTATTTACTGCTCATATCCAATTCCCTTTCCGAAATAGACGATAATAACAATCTATGTAATTATATCACATTTACGGGCTTCGTGTTGTGCGTTTTAATCAAATGTAATATACTTTTATTATGGAGATACTTCTTCTTATAATTCGACTTCTCATTCATCATTTTTTGCTATCCGAAGTAAAAGAAGTGAAGACAAAAAATGATATATTATGGGCAGAATATAAGTAGATATATGTTTTTAAACATCGTAAAATGGGAGTATCAGGAGGGTAAAATAATGAGCATTGATTTAAGCACTATGCCTAAATTGGGTTTCGGACTTATGCGTCTGCCCGAAAAAGACGGCGTTATCGATCATGAGCAGGTTTGCAAAATGGTTGACAGCTACATGAATGCGGGCATGAATTATTTTGATACCGCATATGTTTACCACGGAGGCAAATCCGAAGTAGAGGCAAGAGAAGCTCTCGTTAAAAGATACCCCAGGAACAGTTTTATGATTGCAACCAAACTTCCTGCATGGGAAATCAAAAGATACGAGGATATCGACAGAATTTTCGATGAACAGTGTGAAAGAGCGGGCGTTGATTATTTTGATTTTTATCTTCTTCATTCCATCGAAGACGGCTCGAATTATGATACATACGAAAAATATGACTGTTTCTCATGGGGACTTAAAAAGAAAGAAGAAGGCAGGATTAAGCATTTCGGATTTTCATATCACGGCAGTCCCGAACTTTTGAGCGAGGTTCTCGACAAACATCCCGAGGTTGAATTCGTACAAATCCAGCTTAACTACCTCGACAGAACAAACCCTGTGGTTCGTTCCGAGGAACTTTACAATATTCTTCACGAAAGAAATATACCCATCATCGTAATGGAGCCCGTAAGAGGCGGTGCACTTGCATCTATGGCTCCCGAAATCGAAGAGAAGTTTAAAAAAGTTCATCCCGACAAATCCGTTGCCTCATGGGCACTTCGCTTCGTAGGGTCGCTTCCCGGAGTAATGACAATTCTTTCGGGAATGTCCAGCGAAGAGCAGATGAACGACAATATAAATACTTTTAAGAATTTCGAGCCTTTAACGGACGAGGAATTCGCGGTTGTAAACGAAGTCACATCGGATATCCTTAATATGAAGCAGATAGGATGTACCGCATGTAAATACTGCTGTGACGGCTGCCCCATGCAGATAAGCATTCCCGATGTATTCAGAACCATCAATACGCTTCGCCGTTATCCCGATGACTGGAGAGCGAAAAACTTCTACGCAGGCGTGGCTTCACGCGGCGGCAAAGCTTCGGACTGCATCGGCTGCGGTCAGTGCGAGAGCGTATGTCCTCAGCATCTTCCCATCATCGAACTCATGCAGGAAGCTGCATCCATCCTCGACTAACCATTTGGGGACGGTTCTGTTTTGGCTTTTTGACCACTTGGGGACACATCTTAATAAAGAAAAATGAATAATTTATTATACCTAGGAGGGAATTATGGCTTGTTTTTTAGTTCCGGGTACGGAAGCAATCGTAACCACAATCGTTACGGCGGTTGTAAAAAAGAAAGAAAAAAATGATTTAAAAAAGGCATCATATGAAGGAACAAGTGCCGCAGAAAAGATCGGCACAAAGTTTTCCGTAAAACTTGGATGGCTCAATAAAATGCTCTGGGGCGGAAGTGCACTCCTTGCTTTCGAGCATATCTGGCACGGTGAAGTTATTCCGACATTTCCTTTCCTCACCGCAGTTAAAGAAGGCGAGGTAGGCGGAATGCTTGCAGAAATGGGAACCGCGGGCGTAACCATGGCTGTGCTTGTAACTGCTGCATGGGCAGGAATGGTGATTGTTTCTTCAATCATCGAAAAACGTCAGGCAGAGAATACCGATTCAAAGGAGGTAAAAGCATGACACTTCTTATTACAATTTTTGCCGCTATTGCCGCGACTTTGCTTTGGTACAAAAATGCTCCGGACAATTCTATGAGATACGGTACACTTGCGCTTATATACTGGGGTGCTTCATTGATGTGGTTTGCGGATGCGATTTTTGAATATGCAGAACTTGGTGCGGAATTCTTTACACCTGCCGCAGCAGACATGTTAAACGATGCATATCTCGGCCTTTGCGTGGTTGCACTCGGATTCATTATCTGGATCGTAACGCTTCTCATCAAAGATCCCAAAGGCATTATCAGAAAAATGTTAGTTAAAAAGAACTTATAAAAAAGCCATTCGGGGACGGTTCTAAAATGGTCAAAAAAGCCAAAACGGAACCGTCCCCTATTGGTTCATTTGTGATATGAAACTTGAAGAATTTTTTAAAGAATATACAAAGGTTGCGATAGCGTTTTCGGGGGGCTGCGATTCGGCGTATCTTACGTATGCTGCGCTTAAATATGCCAGGGAAGTGAAAGCGTACTATGTGAAGACCGCTTTTCAGCCGGAATTTGAGTTGGAGGATGCTCTTAAGTTTGCAAAAGAGTATGCTTTAGACCTGTCTGTCATAGAATGCGACATCCTCTATGTACAAGATGTGGCAAATAACCCCTCTAATCGCTGCTATTTTTGCAAGAATCAAATCTTTGGTAAAATATTAGGCAAAGCTAATGAAGACGGCTATACGACGATTTTAGACGGTACAAACGCATCGGACGATGCTTCCGACAGACCGGGAATGAAAGCACTCGAGGAAATGAAGGTTATTTCACCCCTTCGGCTCGCGGGACTGTCAAAAAGCGATATAAGGGCATTGTCCAGAGAAGCAGGGCTTTTTACATGGGATAAGCCCGCTTATGCATGCCTGGCTACAAGAGTGCCTACCGGAGAGAAAATAACCGGTGAGATATTAAATAAAACCGAAAAAGCCGAAACTTATCTGGCTTCTTTGGGGCTTACAAACTTCCGTGTCAGATACAGAGACGGCGATGCTTTAATCCAGATTGCCGAGGGGCAGCAGGATTTATATGAGCAGAACAAAGATAAAATTGAGGCTGAATTAGGGCGATATTATGTAAACTTAAAACTTGATGAAAAGTTGAGAGATAAAATATGAAAACAGATCTATATCAAATCCTGGAAGATGTAAGAGACAAAAAAATATCTGTAGCCGAAGCAGAACTGTTAATAAAAAAAGAACCGTTCGCAGAAATCGATTTTGCCATGC
>CAMYYF010000014.1:0-18752 GCA_947303375.1 uncultured Lachnospiraceae bacterium | reverse complement strand
GGTGAAGAGGCCAGACTTATGATTGGCCGTACACCCGGTACTATTCAGGCTATCAGACCTCTTAGACACGGAGTTATTTCCGACTATACCGTTACAGAGAAAATGATGAAATATTTCATCCAGAAGGCAGTCGGCAGAAGAATGTTCAGAAAGCCCAGAGTAGCAGTCTGCGTTCCTTCGGGTGTTACCGAAGTTGAAAGAAAGGCTGTACTTGATGCTACATATCAGGCCGGTGCAAGAGATGTTTCCATTATTGAGGAGCCTATTGCAGCAGCTATCGGAGCAGGTATCGATATTTCAAAGCCCTGCGGCAACATGATCGTCGATATCGGCGGCGGAACAACGGATATCGCAGTTATTTCACTCGGCGGTACCGTAGTATCCGAATCCATCAAGATTGCAGGCGATGATTTCGACGAAGCTATCGCAAGATACATTAAGAGAAAACACAACTTATCCATCGGTGAAAGAACAGCCGAGGATATCAAGATAAAGATCGGTTCGGCTTACAGAAGACTTGAGGAAGACTCCATGGAAGTTAAGGGTCTCAATGTTTTATCAGGTCTTCCCAACACTGTTACCGTTACATCAACGGAAATGGAAGAGGCTTTAAAGGAAACTACCACACAGATAGTTGACGCCATCCACTCCGTACTTGAAAAAACTCCGCCCGAACTTTCCGCAGATATCGCAGAACGTGGTATTGTTTTAACCGGCGGCGGTTCAATGTTAAGAGGTCTCGAGGACTTAATCGAGATCAAGACTGGTATCGAAACCAACACCGCAAACGAGCCTTTGACCTGCGTTGCCATCGGTACCGGAAAATATGTTGAATATCTTGATACCAAGTATTACGAAGTTTAATACTGCTCTAAGCACAGATCCTTTACGGGCAGATGAGGTGAAATAATCTATGGTAGTTAAAGGTTCTGTCGATTCTTTTAAATATGTCAATGATATAAATCATTTTGGTATTTTTATCTTGAATACTTCTGAAGTTAAAGATGGAAGCATTGCCGTTACAGGCAATGTTTTCGGTCTTTCAGAGGGAGATTATATCGAAGTGACGGGCAACGAAGTCATTCATCCCGTGTACGGCAAACAGATAAAAATGACCTCTTACAGGGCGGTTCAGCCCACAGATACAGATGCTGTAATTAAATATCTCGCTTCGGGCGCACTAAAGGGTATCGGTCCTAAAATGGCCGTGCGTATTTTCACGACTTTTGGCGTGAATACTCTTGATATTCTCGAAAAAGAGCCTGAGCGTCTCGCCGAAGTAAAGGGCATAAGCGAAAATATGGCAAGAAACATCGCCATCGAATATGCTTCCAAGAAAAGCATGAGAGATGCAATGATGTTCCTTCAAAACTACAATATCTCCAACAGTCTCGCAGCCAAAATCTACGAGAAATATGACGAGAAAATGTATTCAATCGTAAGGGAGCATCCTTACAAAATCGCTGAAGATATATTCGGCGTCGGCTTTAAAACCGTCGACGGTATCGCTCGTGAAGTCGGCATAAAAGAAAACGATTCCGAAAGAATCATGTCCGGCATTCAGTACTCCTTAACCCTTGCTCTCGAGGACGGCCACACATATCTTCCGATGGATCTTCTCGTCGAAAAATCCAAAGAGATACTTGAAGTAAGCGAAGACTTAATCGAAGAAAACATCAGCAGCCTGACTATTTCGGGCAAGATTACCATCAAAAATCCCGATAAGGTTTTCCTAAAATATGTTTACAACGAAGAGGCTTACTGCGCTTCCAAATTAAAGTCCCTAAAAGATGCATTCGCCAAGACTAAGGAAACATCCTTGGAAAAAGAATATCGCGAAGATGCGATAGAAAGAATCATGAGCAACTATTCCTTTGAACTTGATGATTCGCAAAAGGAAGCAATTCATGCAGGCATTGAAAACGGAATATTTCTTTTAACAGGCGGACCCGGTACCGGCAAAACAACCATCATAAAAGCACTTATAGAATATTTCTTTAAAGACAGAAGAGATGTTGTGCTTGCAGCCCCTACAGGCAGAGCGGCAAAGCGAATGAGTGAAGCCACGGGTTTTGAGGCCAAAACACTTCACCGACTTTTAGAAGCAAAGGCACTCGGAGACGACAGCGAGAAAGCAAGGTTTGCGAGAAACGAAGCAAATCCCCTCGAAGCGGATGTTTTTATCATAGACGAAATGTCGATGGTGGATGTTTTTCTCTTCGCGGCATTTTTAAAAGCTGTTCAGGTCGGCTCGAGAGTAATATTAGTCGGAGATATGAACCAGCTCCCGAGCGTTGGCGCAGGCAATATTTTCAGAGACCTTTTAAACTGCGGATATTTTGCAAGCGAACGTCTGACAGAAATTCACAGACAGAGCATCGACAGCAAAATAATCGTAAATGCACACAGTGTAAACAAGGGCGTCTGTCCTCCGCTTGATAAAAACGATGAGAGCAACGATTTCTTCTTCCTTGAGAGAGGCGAGAAGAACCGTCTTACCAACGATATTATCGAACTGGTTAAAAACAGGATTCCGAAGAAGTTTAAGGTGGATCCTGCGGAAATACAGGTTTTATCCCCGAGCAGAAAAGGTGATCTGGGCGTTGAGTCCCTAAACAGAATTCTGCAAAAGCACCTTAATCCCGAGGATAAGAGAAAAAGCGAAATCACCAGAGGCGACAACATATTCCGCCTCGGAGACAAAGTTATGCAGATCAAAAACAATTACGATTTGGAGTGGGTCTGCAGGGGCTTTAACGACATCATCGTCGAGAGGGGCGAGGGTGTTTACAATGGTGATATAGGAAAGATTATAAGAATAAACGAATTTGAAAGAAGCATCACGGTTTTGTTCGACGAGACGAGAGAGGCCACATATGCAAGGGATGAAATCGAAGAACTCGAACTTGCGTATGCGATAACCATTCACAAGTCCCAGGGCAGCGAATATCCGGCCATAGTAATTCCGATACTCGATACTCCGAGAATGCTTCTTACAAGAAACCTCTTTTATACTGCGATTACCAGAGCCACGGACTGCGTGATGATTTTAGGCAGCAGCGAAAAGATAAAAGAGATGGTTTCAAACGATTCAGACAGAAGAAGATACACGGATTTTACACAGAGACTCAAAGAGGTAATGGATTGACGGGTTCGCTGCTTTTCCCAAGGAGATGTCCGATGTGCGACGAGATACTCGATAAAGGGAAATTAATCTGCGACAAGTGCATACGTATTCCGAGGCGTGTCACGGGAGAGAGGTGTTTTAAGTGCTCCAAACATCTTGATTCACCTTACGCCGAATACTGTCCGGACTGCGAAAAGCACAAGAAGAGTTTTTTAAGAGGAATAGCCCTTTACGAATATGACTCCGTAAAAGATTCAATTAACAGCTTCAAAAACAATGGTCGACCTGAATATGCCGTCTTTTATGCGGACGGAATCGACAGGTATCTGTCGGATATTATAAAGAGTTTTCATGCGGATGTGCTCGTTCCGATTCCGCTTCATCCCACGAAGTTTAAGAAGCGCGGATACAACCAGTCCGAGCTTCTTGCAAACGAACTTTCAAAGCGTTTTGACATCCCTGTGGATACGCATCTGCTTGAGAGAACAAAGAAGACAAAAGAGCAGAAAAAACTGACCGGAAACGAACGTCTAAAGAATACCGTTGGGGCTTTTCATATGCTCCCAAATGGTGTAAAATATAATAATATTATATTAGTTGATGATGTCTATACCACGGGTGCTACTCTGGATGAAGCGAGCAGAACCCTTATTTCGGGCGGTTTAAAGAATGTTTTTTTCGTTACCGTCGCGATTGGTTCAGGCAGTTAGAAAGATTATGATTAACGATCAGGGAAAAAAGAAAATACGTCTTATGACGAGAATCGCCATATACGAAAAGACGGAAGGCAGAAAGAACGAACCCGTAGCGAGATATTTCAGATCCGATTACATCGGTCTTAAGATTCTCAGTTCGGTCATCTGTGCTACCGTTGTTTTCTTGATGATTATCGGACTTTACGTTCTCTGTAATTCCGAGACTCTTATGGTAGATTTCTACAGAATAGATTTGCTCGGCGAGGCACGTAAACTGATTCTTGCATATATTGCTTTTGTCAGTGCGTATGTAACGATAGTTGCGATTGCTTTCTTTGTGAAATACAACAGAGCAGTCAGATATAAAAGAATTTTTTCAAGAAATCTGAAAAAACTTTTGTCTCATTACGGCAAGAAAGAAGACTTTGAGGAAGAAGACGATGATGACTAAGTTGAGAGAAATCAGACTTCAGGTAGTAACTTTTTTAAGTAAGTTTGAAGCATATCTGGTTCCCGCAGGAAAATTCATAACAGCAATGATTGTATTTTGCATTATCAATGCAAAATTCGGATACATGAAGAGTATCACCAAATTCCCTTTGGTGGTTATTCTTGCACTCTTCTGTTCGTTCATGCCGATGAGCATGATTATTATCATAGGCGCACTTTTAACCCTGGCTCACGCTTATGCGATATCAATTGAGTTTGCGATAGTGCTGGCTGTGGTTTATATAATAATGTTTCTGCTGTTTTTCAGGTTTTCCCCGAAAGATTCATTTGCGGTTATACTTACGCCGATTTGTTTTATGCTAAAGATTCCTTACGTAATACCGATGTCATTCGGTTTGGTAGGATCTGCATCAAGCGCGGTATCGGTAGCATGCGGAACGATAGTTTTCTATGTGCTAAGCTACATGTCTAAAGCCGCAAAGGCATTTGAGGAAAACGGAGAAACAGATTTACTCACAAGACTCCGTGCACTTCT
Organism: uncultured Lachnospiraceae bacterium; assembly: GCA_947303375.1. Taxonomy (GTDB): domain Bacteria; phylum Bacillota; class Clostridia; order Lachnospirales; family Lachnospiraceae; genus UBA3766. The sequence goes on along the minus strand of CAMYYF010000014.1, from coordinate 13,945 downwards.
GGAAGGAATTATCAAATACAAAGAGATGTTAGTCTGCGCGGCAGCATTTGCGCTGATAGTAATCGTTGTTTATCTTGTCAGAAGAATGTCGATTAACTACGCATGGACAATCGCAATGATAACCGGTGCACTTACCGGAATCCTTACCATTCTTGTCGGCGACATTTTATACAAGACCGACATTTCAATCGTCGGACTTATCTTCGGTACAATTCTTGCATGTGGTGTCGTGAAGATAATTCAGTTCCTGGTATTCGACGTCGATTATTCGAAAGCCGAAAAAGTCCAGTTCGAAGACGACGATTATTACTACTACGTTAAAGCGGTTCCCAAGATTACCGCAGGCAATATAAGAGATAACGCAGATTCATCGGACGCTCCTAAAAGAGCTAAGCCTAAAAAAACTCCCAAAGCATTCGCCAAAAAAGGAATGAGCGATGAAGAGAGAAGAGAAAAGGCAATAGCCGCAGCCAAGGCAAGAAGAAAAGCCGAAGCAGCCGAGACCGAAAAGGCAGAAGCACCCGAGGAAGAAGTAAAGGTTGCAAAAACCGCTACACCTGTAAAGAGAACTCCAAACCGCCAGAAAATGATTGATGTGGATAAAGAGTTTTCAAAGGAAAGAGCCGCATACGAAGCAAGACAGGCAGAGATAGCCAGAAGAAGAGAAGCGGCAAGGGCGGCAAAAGAAAGACTTCGCGTGAACTTAAGCGATGACGAGCCCACCAGAGTTGTACCCGAAGCGAGTGCGGAAGAAGATTCCGAACTTGCAATGAGCCAGAGAATGGCATATCAGAGAAGAAAACTTGAGGAAAGATTAAACAGAAACGACGAGTAAAGTAAATGGCAGTATTTCAGAGAATGTTTGATTTCATAAGTAAATATCTTACGGTATTCAGACTTCCCAGAGTAGGTATTCTGGACGTTCTCGAAATTATCATTCTTGCATTTCTTCTGTACCAGGTAATGAAATGGATGAAGAATACCAGAGCATGGGCGGTTGTAAAAGGACTGGCCGTTATTTTGGTATTTATGGCTATAGCCGAAATCCTTGATATGACGACTATTATCTGGATCGGCAAGAGCCTCTTTACTCTGGGCGCCGTTGCTATTATCGTAGCGCTTCAGCCCGAAATCAGAAGACTCATTGAAGACCTTGGAAAGAACAATCTTTTAACAACACTTATTTTACTCGGCGAAAAGCAGAATGACGGAAGATTTACGGATAAGACTTTAAACGAAATCATTTCCGCAAGCTTCGAGATGGGACGTGCCAAAACAGGTGCTCTTATTGTAATCGAAGGTGATTCCCCTCTTGAAGAATATGAAAGAACCGGTATTACGGTTGACGGACTTGTTTCCAGTCAGCTTCTTGTAAATATTTTCGAACACAATACTCCTTTGCATGACGGCGCAGTTATCATTCGCGGCGACAGAGTTCAGTCCGCTACATGCTATCTCCCGCTTTCCGACAACAGGAGTTTAAGTAAAGAGCTCGGTACCAGACACCGTGCGGGTGTTGGTATTTCCGAAGTTACCGATGCTCTCGTTATTATAGTATCCGAAGAAACCGGTAAAGTCTCCGTTGCACAGAACGGAGAGCTTTTCAGATGTCTTGACGTAATCGACTTAAGAAGAAAACTTGAGGTTATTCAGGACAAGAAGGAAGGCAAGACCAGAAAGAACGGAAAAAAGAAGGAGGAGGAGAAGAAAGATGAAGCAAAAGCTGACGCATAATCTCAATCTTAAAGTCCTTGCCGTACTTTTTTCCATTATTATATGGATAGTTGTCGTTAATATTGACGATCCTATTAAAAGTGTGCAGTTCAACGATGTGACCATAGATGTTTTAAACAAACAGCTCTTAACGGAGAAAAATCTTGTAGGTGATATAGTACCCGGACAGGAAACCGTTGACGTTACCGTAAGCGGAAGAAGATCCGTTATAGAGGACCTTTCCAAAGACAATATCAGCGTGAGCGTTGACTGCAAGGAATTAAACGAAAGCAATACACTTGCGTTAAAGGTTTCATCCAACAAATATTCGGGCGACATCGATTCAATGAAGCCTGAGTTTGACAAGGTTGAACTTAATGTCGAAGAATTAAAAAAGATTCAGAAGGCCATCCAGGTTGAGCCTATAGGCTTCCCTGCAGACGGATATATTTTAGGAGACTATACCATCAGCCTTAACCGTGTAAACATAGAAGGGCCCAAGTCGGTAATCGACAAGGTTCAGTCGGCAAAGGTTCAGGTGGATGTTGACGGAGCAACAGGCAACATTTCCGCTTCCGCACCGATTATCCTCTATGATGCGCTCGGAGAGAGACTCGACACATCCAAACTTAAGATGAACCTCGACAATATCAATGTCAGCCAGGAAGTCCTTTACACAAAGACGGTGGATGTTGTAGCAAATGTTTCCGGAGAACCCGAAGAAGGCTACAAGACTAACGGAGAAATTCAGATAGTACCTTCCAAGGTTACTATTGCAGGAATGAAGTCGGTGCTTGACAACATAAGCCAGGTTACCATCCCTGCATCAGCCGTTAATATCAACAACCAGGATTCAAACTACAAGACCAGTGTGAACATTTTCAACTACCTTCCTTCCGGAGTTGAATCCGCGGAAGAATCCTTCAAGGGTTCGGTAAGCGTATCGGTCGGAATAGAAAAAGAAATAGAGAAAACCTACAATATATATTTCAGTAAGATTTCTTTCGACTCACTTCCCGATGGTTTGAGTGCAGAGATTATAAACAACACCGAAGCTGCACTTGATAACAGAGTGGAGATAGTTGCTTACGGACTTGAAGACGAGTTTGACAATGTGACTGCTTCCGATATTAAGGTTGAAGCCGATTTTGATAAATATATGGAAGAAAACAATATCGCTCAGATAAATCAGGGTTACATGACGGTTCCCTTAAAGGTTACACTTCCCGAGGGACTTCGCGTGAGCGATACGCTTAAAATAAGAATCCGCGTTAAAGCTGACGAAACTTGAGTTTCGGGCGAAAAAGTGGTAAAATATTTAAAATAATTATTGGGGTAAAAATACGGGGGGAAAACGTATGCTTACTAAGACTGTGGTTATTAACAACCCTACCGGCCTGCACTTAAGACCGGCAGGTAATTTATGCAAAGAAGCAGTAAAGTACAAATCAAAGATTACATTTAATTACAGAAACAACAATACCAATGCCAAGAGTGTGCTTTCGGTACTGGCAGCCTGCGTAAAGCAGGGCGAGTCCATCGAACTTGTGATAGAGGGCGATGATGAAGAGGAAGCAATGGAAAACATGGTAAGGGTAATAGAGGAAGGACTCGGCGAGACCGAGGACATGAAGCCTTTGGCGTAACTATTCAAAAAAGACCAAAAAGTTGTTGACGTAGACTAAACGTTATGTTATTCTACATAAGCAAGATTGCTTTTTAGGTCTTTTTTTTATGCACTCAAAAATCAGTCAGATAGCAAAAATAACTGTGAACATACGGTTACGGAGGTAATAAATAATGCGTACAAGAATTACATTGGCATGCACTGAATGCAAGCAGAGAAATTACAATACCACAAAGGAAAAAAAGAACCATCCCGACAGAATGGAAACCAAGAAGTACTGCAGATTCTGCAAGAAGCATACTTTACATAAGGAAACAAAGTAATCGGGTATTCGGCTTGATCCGGAAAGGGATAAAATATGGCAGATACACAGAAGAAGTCCAAGAGAAGTTTTTTCAAGGGCGTTAAATCTGAATTCAAGAAGATTACATGGCCGACAAAAGATGATGTATTAAAGCAGACTCTTGTTGTTACCGTTATTACGGTTGTTGTAGCCGCTTTGATTGCCGCTATCGATTTGGGCGTTCAGTACGGAATTAACTTTTTAACAGGTCTGTAGGATTGACAAACCGGCAGATTTGTTTTAATGCCGGCACGGAGGTTTAAATGGAAGAATTCATCGAAGAAGAGTATGACATTGGTCAGAGTGACAATAAATCCGGCAAAGGTATGGGATGGTATGTTGTTCATACTTACTCAGGTTATGAGAATAAGGTAAAGACAAACATCGAAAAAGCCATCGAGAACAGACCCGAGCTTCGTGAGACCATTCTTGAGGTAAAGGTTCCCATGCAGGAAGTTACCGAAGTTAAGAACGGTGTCAGAAAAACATCTGAAAAGAAGATGTTCCCCGGATATGTACTTATTCATATGGATGCTGACGACAATGCAGCATGGTATGTGGTAAGAAATACAAGAGGCGTTACAGGATTCGTAGGACCCGGAAGTAAGCCCGTTCCTTTAACAGAGGACGAAATGAAGGCATTAAGCTTCGAAGGACCCGAGAAGATCCGTATCGATGTTGCCGAAGGAGATACCGTTGATGTTATCGCAGGTGTCTGGGTCGGAACAGTCGGTGTCGTTAAGAGAGTTGATGCCAACAAGCAGGTTGTTACAATTAACGTCGAATTGTTCGGTCGTGAAACACCTGTTGAAATCAGCTTTGCTGATATTAAGAAAATCTAAGTTGTTTGTTCATAGGATTTCCTATATTTTATAGATGTTCTTGAACAGTGGGAGCCGAAATGGTTTCGGCGCCGAACCACATTTTATTAGGAGGTAGCCAAAATGGCAAAGAAAGTTTCAGGTTATATCAAGTTACAGATTCCTGCCGGCAAAGCAACACCGGCACCCCCTGTTGGTCCCGCATTAGGCCAGCATGGTGTTAACATCGTTGAATTCACAAAGCAGTTCAACGCAAGAACAGCAGATAAGGGTGACGTAATCATTCCTGTTGTTATCACAGTTTACGCAGACAAGAGTTTCAGTTTTATTACAAAGACTCCTCCCGCTGCAGTACTTTTAAAGAAGGCTTGTAATTTAAAGAGCGCTTCCGCCAGACCTAACAAGGATAAGGTTGCTACAATTTCAAAGGCTAAGATCAGAGAAATCGCAGAGACCAAGATGGAAGACTTAAATGCAGCAAGCATTGAAGCAGCAATGAGCATGATCGCAGGTACAGCCCGTTCAATGGGTATCGTAGTAGAAGATTAATCGGAGTAAGTGGGAGCATTAATTGCATTGACCACAAGGAGGTAATTTAAATGAAACACGGAAAAAAATACAATGAAGCTGCAAAGCAGGTAGACAGAGCAACTCTCTACGATCCCGCTGATGCAGTTGCACTCGTAAAGAAAACAGCAACAGCTAAGTTTGACGAAACAGTTGAACTTCATATCAGAACAGGTTGTGACGGACGTCATGCAGAAGAGCAGATTCGTGGCGCTGTAGTTCTTCCTCACGGAACAGGTAAGACAGTCAGAGTACTTGTTTTCGCTAAGGGCGACAAGGTTAACGAAGCTGAAGCAGCAGGCGCAGATTTCGTAGGCGGCGATGAACTCATTCCCAAGATTCAGAATGAAGGCTGGCTTGATTTCGATGTTGTAGTTGCAACTCCCGACATGATGGGTGTTGTTGGTCGTCTCGGTAAGGTACTCGGACCTAAAGGTCTCATGCCCAACCCTAAGGCCGGCACAGTTACAATGGATGTAACAAAGGCAATCAACGATATCAAAGCAGGTAAGATCGAGTACAGACTCGACAAGTCCAACATTGTTCACTGCCCTATCGGAAAGGTATCATTCAGCGAGGAACAGCTCGTTGATAACCTTAAGGCTATCATGGATGCTATCGTTAAGGCTAAACCCGCTTCACTTAAGGGTACATACTTAAAGAGCATTACAATTTCTTCAACCATGGGCCCCGGTGTCAAGGTTAACACAATTAAGTATCTGTAAGATAAAATCGAGCGCTTCGAAAGAAGCGCTCTTTTTACAAATTTATTCTTGACATTTAATATTCATAATGTTAAATTAGAAAAGGTCGTCAGACCATGCCGAAGACAGTAGGTGTCGAAAGACGTAAGTGTAATCGCCTACCGAGGAGAAAAGTTTTGGATTAAATTTTGCTCTCTCGCTTTGTCGGCGGGAGATTTTTTATTCAATAAACTCTTTCGGCAATCAAAATAAAGAAGGAGGAAAAAAGAAAATGGCAAAGATTGAATTAAAGAAACCCATTATCGAAGAAATTCAATCAAGCATCAAAGATGCAAAGTCAGTTGTTGTAGTTGACTACCGCGGACTTACCGTTGAGCAGGATACAAGACTTCGTAAGACTCTTCGTGAGAACAACATTACTTACAAAGTATACAAGAACACAATGATCAACTTTGCAATTCAGGGAACAGAGTTCGAAGGCCTTGCTCCTTATCTTGAAGGACCTACAGCTATCGCAATCTCTACTGAAGATGCTACAGCACCTGCAAGAGCTATTTGCAAATTCGCAAAAGAGGCTCCCAAGCTTGAAGTTAAAGCAGGTATCGTAGAAGGAACAGCTTATGATGCAGCTGGTATTACACAGATTGCAAGCGTACCTTCAAAGGAAGAACTTCTCGCAAAGCTGCTCGGCAGCATGAAGTCACCCATTTCAAATCTTGCTCGCGTACTCAATCAGATCGCAGAGCAGCAGCAGGGTGCATAATTAACTGTAAATTAGTATTTATTTATCAATATGGAGGAAAATTAAAATGGCTAAATTAACAACAGAAGAATTTATCGCTGCTATTAAAGAGCTCAGCGTACTTGAATTAAACGATCTTGTAAAGGCATGTGAGGAAGAATTCGGCGTATCTGCAGCAGCAGGCGTTGTAGTTGCAGCAGCAGGTGCTGGTGATGCAGGCGCAGCAGCAGAAGAGAAGACAGAGTTCGATGTAGAACTTACAGAAGTAGGACCTAACAAGGTTAAGGTTATCAAAGTAGTTCGTGAAGCTACAGGCTTAGGTCTTAAGGAAGCTAAGGATCTCGTAGATGCAGCTCCTAAGATGGTTAAGGAAGGCGCTTCTAAGGAAGAAGCTGACGACATCAAGGCTAAACTTGAAGCTGAAGGCGCTAAGGTTACTTTAAAGTAATTTTAACTTAGAAAAAAATATTCAAAACAACCGGAAAAAGTATTTGACTTCCGGTTGTTTTTTTGATATGATGGAAAATGCGCTAATGTGGGAGATGTGGCCCATTTGTGTTTTAATTACCCTAAAAACAGGTAAAATAAAGCATATTTGTCCACTTTTTCGGTTAGTGATTATCAAAAGAATGGAGCAGAATGTCAATGGAAAAGAAAAGAATTCGTCCGGTGTACAACGGTAACAGCTTACGAATCAGCTATTCAAGACAGGAAGAAGTGCTCGAAATTCCCGACCTGATTGAAGTGCAGAAAAAATCGTACGAATGGTTTCTCAAAGAAGGTCTGAAGGAAGCTTTCGCCGATATTTGTCCCATCACCAACTTCGGTGGCGACATGCGTCTTGACTTTGTTGATTTTACTCTTGCCGAGGATGAGGCTAAGCACACAATCGAAGAGTGCAAGGAAAGAGACCTTACCTATGAAGCACCTTTGAGAGTAAAGGCACGTTTGTATGTACCGGAGAAAGACAAGAACGGCAACAAGACAGGTCAGTTTGAGATTAAGGAATCCGACATTTTTATGGGTAACTTCCCTCTTATGACAGAAACCGGTACCTTCGTAATCAACGGTGCCGAGCGTGTAATCGTCTCACAGCTTGTTCGTTCCCCGGGCATTTACTATGATTATACACATGATAAATTAGGAAAGAAGCTCTTCGCATCCACAGTTATCCCTAACCGTGGTGCATGGCTTGAATATGAAACAGACTCTAATGATATCGCCAGCGTGCATGTTGACAGAAACAAAAAGATGCCCATGACCGCTTTTATTCGTGCGCTCGGAATCAGCAGCGACGAAGATATCATCAGCGTTTTCGGTGACGATCCCAAGATCATTGCCACAATCGCAAAGGACCCTTCCAAGAACTATCAGGAAGGCCTCAGAGAACTCTATGCAAGACTTCGCCCCGGCGAGCCTTTCAGCGTAGAAAACGCAGAGAACTTCATGAACTCCATGTTCTTTGATCCCAGACGTTACGACCTCGCAAAGGTTGGACGTTATACATATAATAAGAAACTCAATTTCAACAAGAGAATCGTCGGCCATGTTTTAGCCGAAGATGTTGTAAGCGAGTTTACAGGTGACGTACTTGCAAAAGCGGGCGATGTTGTAGATAAGGAAACTGCTACAAAGATTCAGAACGCCGCTGTTCCTTCCGTTCTTATTCAGACAGAAGAAAGAAACGTAAAAGTACTCTCCAACATGATGGTTGATATTTCCGAGTGGGTTGACTGCGACAAGGAAGAGCTTGGTATTACCGAACTCGTTTACTTCCCCGTACTTCAGACAATCCTCGGCGAATATGCTGAAAAGCCCGAAGAGCTCGGCGATGCTATCAAGAACAATATCGCTGATCTTATTCCCAAGCACATTACCAAGGAAGACATCCTTGCAAGTATTAACTACTGCTTACATCTTGAGTACGGTATCGGCAATAAGGACGATATCGACCACTTAGGCAACAGACGTATCCGTGCTGTCGGAGAACTTCTCCAGAACCAGTACAGAATCGGTCTTTCAAGAATGGAAAGAGTTGTTCGTGAAAGAATGACCACACATGATGCAGACGATGTATCAGCTTCCAGTCTTGTAAATATCAAGCCCGTACAGGCAGCCATGAAGGAATTCGTTGGTTCATCACAGCTTTCACAGTTCATGGACCAGAACAACCCTCTTGGTGAACTTACTCATAAAAGACGTCTTTCGGCATTAGGACCCGGCGGTCTTTCAAGAGATCGTGCCGGATTCGAAGTTCGAGACGTTCACTATACACATTACGGAAGAATGTGTCCTATCGAGACACCCGAAGGTCCTAACATCGGTCTTATCAACTCACTTGCTTCCTATGCAAGAATTAATGAGTACGGATTTATCGAGGCTCCTTACAGAAAGATTGACAAATCCGATCCCGAGAATCCTCGTGTAACCGATGAAGTTGTTTACATGGCAGCAGACGAAGAAGATAACTATCATGTAGCACAGGCTAACGAAAAGCTCGACGAGGAAGGCCATTTCGTAAGAAAGATGGTTACCGGTCGTTTCAAAGAAGAAACACATGAATATCCCAAGGCTATGTTCGATTACATGGACGTATCTCCTAAGATGGTATTCTCGGTAGCTACAGCACTTATTCCTTTCCTTGAGAACGACGATGCTAACCGTGCCCTCATGGGTTCGAACATGCAGCGTCAGGCAGTTCCCCTTCTCTTTACCGAGGCACCCGTTGTCGGTACAGGTATGGAAGCTAAGGCAGCTGTTGACTCAGGCGTATGTAAGGTAGCAAAGAAAGCCGGTACAATCGATTATGTTGCATCTGACTTAATCAAGATGACATATGATGACGGCACAAAAGAAGATATTAAACTTTCCAAGTTCGCAAGAAGTAACCAGAGCAACTGTTACAACCAGAAGCCCATCGTATTCCAGGGCGACCATGTTGAAGCAGGTCAGGTTATCGCAGACGGTCCTTCAACCGCTAACGGCGAATTAGGTTTAGGTAAGAACCCTCTCATCGGTTTCATGACCTGGGAAGGTTACAACTACGAGGATGCGGTTCTTTTATCAGAAAGACTCGTAAAAGAAGACGTATACACATCTGTACATATTGAAGAATATGAAACAGAAGCAAGAGATACAAAGCTCGGACCCGAAGAGATTACCAGAGATCTTCCCGGTGTCGGCGAAGATGCACGTAAAGACCTTGACGAAAACGGTATCATCCGTATCGGTGCAGAGGTTCGTGCGGGCGATATCCTTGTAGGTAAAGTTACTCCTAAGGGAGAAACAGAATTAACACCCGAAGAAAGACTTTTAAGAGCAATCTTCGGCGAGAAGGCAAGAGAAGTAAGAGACACATCTCTTAAGGTACCTCACGGCGAATACGGTGTAGTAGTTGATGCCAAGGTATTCTCACGTGCTCAGGGCGACAGTGAACTTTCACCCGGAGTTAATCAGAAGGTCAGAATTTACATCGCACAGAAGAGAAAGATTTCTGTAGGTGATAAGATGGCCGGACGTCACGGTAACAAGGGTGTTGTTTCAAGAGTTCTTCCTGTAGAAGATATGCCTTATCTTCCTAACGGACGTCCTCTTGATATCGTGCTTAACCCTCTTGGCGTTCCTTCCCGTATGAATATCGGTCAGGTACTTGAAATCCACCTTTCACTTGCTGCAAAGGCTCTCGGATTTAACATTGCAACCCCCGTATTCGACGGCGCAAACGAAAATGATATCATGGATACGCTTGACATGGCTAACGACTATGTAAACGGTTCATGGGAAGATTTTGAAAAGAAATATAAAGACGTTCTTCTTCCTGAAATTCTCGAGTATCTGTATAAAAACAGAGACCACAGAGAACTCTGGAAAGGCGTTCCTATTTCAAGAGACGGTAAAGTAAGACTTCGTGACGGACGTACCGGCGAATACTTCGACGGACCCGTTACCATCGGACACATGCATTATCTTAAACTCCATCACCTTGTTGATGATAAGATCCATGCACGTTCGACCGGACCGTACTCACTCGTAACTCAGCAGCCTCTCGGCGGTAAAGCTCAGTTCGGTGGACAGCGTTTCGGTGAAATGGAAGTTTGGGCTCTTGAAGCATACGGTGCATCCTATACACTTCAGGAAATCCTTACTGTTAAGTCCGATGACGTTGTAGGTCGTGTAAAGACATACGAGGCAATTATCAAGGGCGAGAACATTCCTACACCCGGTATACCCGAATCATTCAAGGTATTACTTAAGGAACTTCAGTCACTTTGTCTTGATGTTAAGGTTCTCGACGAAGACGGCAACGAAGTAGTGCTTCTTGAAAATACTGAAGTTAGTACAAATACATACCGTGCGGAAATGGGCGACGATTCAGACACCGCAGATTATGAAGGCATGAAACTGACCGAGATGGGCTTCACGGAGCACACAATCGGCGAAGAAGACAACGATGACAGATTCGAAGACGATTACTCAGAAGAGTACGTTTACGAAGATGAATCGGTAAATGATTTTGCAGGTGAAGACGAATAGTTGAACATTTAACACATTATTTTAAAAAGGAGAGCCAGGAAATGTCTGATATAAAAAGAGATGGATATGAACCGATAACATTTGATTCAATCAAAATCGGTTTGGCATCACCGGAGAAAATTCTTGAATGGTCAAGAGGTGAAGTTGAAAAGCCCGAGACCATCAACTATAGAACATTAAAGCCCGAAAAAGACGGTTTGTTCTGCGAAAAGATTTTCGGACCGAGCAAAGACTGGGAATGTCATTGCGGTAAATATAAAAAGATTCGTTACAAAGGCGTTGTCTGCGACCGTTGTGGCGTAGAAGTTACTAAGGCCAGCGTTCGTAGAGAGAGAATGGGACATATCAAACTGTCCGCTCCCGTTTCGCACATCTGGTATTTTAAGGGCATTCCTTCAAGAATGGGTCTCATTCTTGATTTAAGCCCCAAGGCACTTGAAAAGATTCTTTACTTCGTGTCTTATGTAGTACTTGATCCCGCAGATTCAGGACTTGAATTCAAGCAGGTTCTGTCAGAGAAAGAGTACCAGACAGCCAGAGAACAGTACGGCGACGGTTTCCGCGTAGGTATGGGTGCCGAAGCTGTTAAGGAACTTCTTATGGGCGTAGATCTTGAAACAGAGTACGCAGCTATCAAAGAAGAACTTGATTCTGACAGCTCAAAGGGTCAGAAGAAATCCAAACTCATGAAGAGACTCGAGGCTATCGAGGCATTCCGTGAGTCAGGCAACAAGCCCGAATGGATGATTCTTGATGTAATCCCTGTTATCCCGCCCGATATTCGTCCTATGGTACAGCTTGACGGCGGACGTTTCGCAACCAGCGATTTAAACGATTTATACAGAAGAATTATTAACAGAAACAACAGACTTGCAAAGCTTCTTACACTCGGTGCACCCGATATCATCGTTCGTAACGAGAAGAGAATGCTTCAGGAAGCTGTTGATGCACTTATTGATAACGGCAGAAGAGGAAGACCTGTTACCGGACCTTCCAACAGAGCACTTAAGTCACTTTCCGACATGCTCAAAGGTAAATCCGGACGTTTCCGTCAGAACCTTCTTGGTAAGCGTGTTGACTACTCAGGACGTTCCGTTATCGTTGTAGGACCCGAGCTTAAGATTTATCAGTGCGGTCTTCCTAAAGAAATGGCTATCGAACTCTTCAAGCCTTTCGTTATGAAAGAACTTGTAGGAAGAGGACTAAGCCCTAACATCAAACATGCAAAGAAAATGGTTGAAAGACTCGATGTAAGAGTATGGGACGTTCTTGAAGACGTCATCTGCGAGCATCCTGTTATGTTAAACCGTGCTCCGACACTTCACAGACTCGGTATTCAGGCATTTGAGCCGATTCTTGTAGAAGGTAAGGCTATCAAGCTTCATCCCCTCGTATGTACAGCGTTTAACGCTGACTTCGACGGTGACCAGATGGCTGTTCACCTTCCTTTAAGTGTGGAAGCTCAGGCAGAATGTCGTTTCTTACTTCTTTCACCCAATAACCTTCTTAAACCTTCAGACGGTGCACCCGTTGCCGTTCCTTCACAGGATATGGTTCTCGGTATCTACTACCTCACACAGGAGAGACCCGGCTCAAGAGGAGAAGGCAAATACTTCAAGAGTGTTAACGAAGCAATCCTTGCTTACGAAAACGGTATCATCACTCTCCATGCAAGAATCAAAGTCAAAATCGAAAAGAAGATGGCTGATGACGAATTTGTAACGGGAGTTGTTGAAACTACACTCGGAAGACTTTTATTCAACGAAATCCTTCCTCAGGATTTAGGTTATGTGGACAGAAGCATTCCCGAGAATGCGGTTCTTCCCGAAATCGACTTCCTCGTAGGAAAGAAGCAGTTAAAGCAGATCCTTGAAAAAGTTATCAATACACACGGAGCTACAAAGACAGCCGAAGTACTTGACCTCGTAAAAGCAATCGGTTACAAGTACTCAACACGTGCGGCACTTACCGTATCCATTTCAGATATGGTAGTTCCCGAAAAGAAGAAAGAACTTCTTGAGGAAGCACAGGAGAAGGTAGACGTACTCCAGCTTAAGTATCGTCGTGGTCAGTGTACTGAAGAGGAAAGATACAAAGGCGTATGTAAGGTTTGGGAAGATATCGATGCCAGACTTACAAAAGAGCTTATGAACGGTCTTGATCAGTACAACAACATCAAGATGATGGCTGACTCAGGTGCCCGTGGTAGTGAACAGCAGATGAAACAGCTTGCCGGCATGCGTGGACTTATGGCTGATACAACAGGTCGTACAATCGAACTTCCCATCAAGTCCAACTTCCGTGAAGGTCTTGACGTACTCGAGTACTTCATGTCAGCTCACGGTGCTCGTAAAGGTCTTTCCGATACGGCTCTTCGTACAGCCGACTCCGGTTACCTTACACGTCGAATGGTTGACGTTTGTCAGGAACTCATTATCAGAGAAGTTGACTGCTGCGAAGGAAAAGATTTCATTCCCGGCAGAACAGTTTCCGCATTCGTTGACGGCAAGAAGACAATCGAAAGCCTTCAGGACAGAATCAAAGGAAGATTTTCCTGCGAAGATGTTTATGATAAAGACGGTAACATTATCGTAAAAGCAAACCACATGATTACACCCAGCCGTGCAGAGAAGATCTGTAAGATAGGTGTAAACAAGGACGGAAATCCTGTAGAGGAAGTTAAGATCAGAAGCATCTTAACATGTAAGTCCAAGAACGGTATCTGTGCTAAGTGCTACGGTGCAAACATGGCAACCGGTGAAGCAGTTCAGGTTGGTGAAGCAGTAGGTATCATTGCTGCTCAGTCTATCGGTGAACCCGGTACACAGCTTACCATGCGTACATTCCATACCGGTGGTGTTGCTGGTAACGATATTACTCAGGGTCTTCCCAGAG
>CAMYYF010000013.1:0-18771 GCA_947303375.1 uncultured Lachnospiraceae bacterium | reverse complement strand
TTTCAAGCCCGAACCCGATTATATCAAGGGAAGCTTCAGTATCGATCCCGCAGTTCTTGTGGACGATGACGGTGCAGCATATATTTATTTCGGCGGACTCTGGGGCGGCCAGCTTGAAAAATGGCAGACCGGCGAATTCGTTGAAAATCCTGCAGAGATTCCTGCAGATGCAAAGGCACTCGGACCTCAGGTAGCAAAGCTTACAGACGATATGCTTCAGTTTGCCGAAGCTCCCATGGAAATCACCATTCTCGATGAAAACGGTGAGCCCTTAAAAGCAGGCGACGAAGACAGAAGATATTTCGAAGGCCCCTGGATGCATAAATACAACGGAAAGTATTATCTTTCATACTCCACAGGTACAACACATTACCTTGTTTATGCAATCGGTGATTCACCCAAAGGACCTTTTACATACGCAGGCAGAATACTTGAGCCTGTTATCGGCTGGACCACACATCATTCAATAGTTGAATATGAAGGCAAGTGGTATCTCTTCTATCATGATTCTTCACTTTCGGGCGGAGTTAACCACAGAAGATGCGTTAAATTCAGAGAGCTTAAGTATGATGAAAACGGAAAGATCATTACAATGAAGCCTTACGAAGACTAAATAAAAAGGAGTCAGGCACCCTTCGGGAGCCAGACACCTAAAAAGGGGCGGTGCCTGGCTCACAAAGTGTGCCAGGCTCCGTCTTTTTTAATTGTTTTCTTCGGGCTTTAAATGATATATGTCTCCGATGCTGTCTAGGACGATGCCCTCTTCTTTTGAAATCATGTTTTTATACTGCGTCGGTGAACAGCCCGAGTATTTTTTAAAGCAGCGGCAGAAAGTGGTTAAGTTGTTAAAGCCGACCTGAAAAGCAATATCCGTTACGGGAGTATTGGTTAAAAGAAGCTTTTTGGCTTCAAGAATCCTCTTGCTGCAAAGATAATCATAAAATGTCGCGTCCGTGTACTGTTTAAACAGTCTCGAAAAATGATATTTGGAAAAGCCCGCGGTCTTTGCGACACTCTCCAAATCCAGATCTTCCGAATAGTTCGTTTCGATATATGACAATACTCTGACGAATTTATTGTAAATTTCGGAATGAGTTATTATTTTCTCGTCTTCTTCATCCGATGTTTCCGTCGAATGCGTCATCAGACTGACAATCTTCAAAAGCTCCGAATATATTTCCACTTCGTTTAATTCATTGAAAGCAAAGTAAAGCTGGATGATTCTGTTTAAGGACGAATAAACCAAAGGATAAATATGTGTAGTGCCGTTTATGCCGATGACTCTTGTCGTTGAATAGAAATTCAGTATTTCTTTTTTGGATTTAAAATAATCAAAAAATTTCGAGTCAAAGAGCATGATAAAACGCTCTCCGGTTTCCGGAGCCGTGATGGAATGAACCGACATGGGCGGAATGAAAAGAATATCTCCTTCGTGGAGCTTGTAAACTTCGCCTTCGACCGTGACGGAGTAGGTATTCTGTGTGCAGAGAATGATTTCCAGCGCTTTGTGCTTGTGGTCTCCGTAGTTAGCCGGCTGGTCGTTGTGCCAGATACGGTAGCGGTACCCCGGAAGGTAATCTATGGTCTCTTCGTCATGCTCGACTT
The DNA here is from genome assembly GCA_947303375.1 of uncultured Lachnospiraceae bacterium. Classification (GTDB taxonomy): domain Bacteria; phylum Bacillota; class Clostridia; order Lachnospirales; family Lachnospiraceae; genus UBA3766. Next base: position 17,166 of record CAMYYF010000013.1, on the reverse strand, counting down.
TTCTTGAGATAAATTTACCGAAAGGCTGCGAAAAATCCGATTGTGTATTTTTTGATGAGGGCATTTTTACCTCCGATTTCTTTTATGAGTTCATGTACAAATATATTATATAACAGACTGACGGATTGTAGCAATATCTGTCAAAAAAGCAATATTTGTAAAACACAAAAACGACGTGAAAAATACGTGTTTTGATTGAGATAATCGGAAAAACATAGTAAAATAAAAGGGCAATTTCTTTTAGGAGGGTTGCAAAAAACTATTAATGGAGATGTATGTAAAAATACAAAAGGAAAGGGATTAATGAATAGGAAAGAAGCAAAGAAAAGAGCAATCGAACTCGTGGATAAAATGACCATAGAGGAAATTGCTTCACAGTTAAGATTTGATGCACCTGCCATCGACAGACTCGGCATTCCGGAATACAACTGGTGGAATGAAGGTCTTCACGGCGTTGCAAGAGCAGGCGTGGCAACCATGTTCCCTCAGGCAATCGGAATGGGTGCAACCTTTGACGAGGAACTCCTAAAAGAAGAAGGCGACGTTATTGCAACGGAAGCCAGAGCAAAATACAATTTCCAGTCTGCGGATGGCGACAGGGATATTTACAAGGGAATCACATTGTGGTCTCCCAATGTAAATCTTTTCAGAGATCCGAGATGGGGCAGAGGACATGAAACCTACGGCGAAGATCCTTATCTTATCAGCCGCCTCGGTGTTAATTTCATAGAGGGCTTACAGGGCGACGGAGAGTATTTAAAGACTGCCGCTTGCGCCAAGCATTTTGCGGTACATTCCGGACCTGAAGCTTTAAGACATCATTTTGATGCAATTGCAAATATGAAGGATATGTGGGAAACATATCTCCCTCAGTTTGAGGCATGCGTAATCGAAGGCAAGGTTGAATCCGTAATGGGCGCTTACAACAGAACCAACGGAGAGGTTTGCTGTGCGCATTCATACCTGATGGAAGAAGTTTTGCGAGGCAAATGGGGCTTTGAAGGCCATTTTGTTTCCGACTGCTGGGCTGTAAGGGATTTCCATGAGAATCACAAGGTTACCGCGAGTCCCGAAGAGAGCGTAAAGCTAGCTTTGGAAAAAGGCTGCGATGTAAACTGCGGATGTACATACCAGAAGATAATGGATGCTTATGATGAAGGTCTCATAAACGACGAGCTTTTAAAGAGAGCAGCCGTTCGCCTTTTCACTACAAGATATCTTCTCGGAATGTTTGATAAAACAGAGTTTGATTCGATTCCTTTTGATGTTATCGAATGTAAGGAACATTTAGCTGTTGCTTCACGTGCGACAAAGGAAAGCCTTGTTCTTCTTAAAAACGACGGAATACTTCCGCTTGATAAAAACAAAATTAAAAAAATCGGCGTTATCGGACCCAATGCCAACAGCCGTGCATCACTTATCGGCAACTACCACGGCACATCTTCAAGATATATTACAGTTCTTGAGGGTATTCAGGATTATGTGGGCGACGATGCGAGAGTTTACTTCTCTGAAGGCTGCCATCTGTTCTTGGAAAAGACAGAGTTTCTGGGCAAGGATTATGACAGACTCTCCGAAGCAAAGGCGGTTGCAGCAAATTCTGATGTTGTAGTGCTTTGCATCGGCCTTGACGAGACTCTCGAAGGAGAAGAAGGAGATACAGGTAACGCATACAGTTCGGGCGACAAGAAGGACTTAAAGTTCCCGCCTTCGCAGATTAAACTTCTCGAAACGCTTATCGAGACCAAGGTTCCGCTTATCGTAATTTCGATGGCAGGAAGTGCCATGGACTTATCACTTGCAGATGCAAATGCCAATGCAGTTATCCAGGCATGGTATCCCGGCGCAAGAGGCGGTAAGGAAGTGGCAGAGCTTCTCTTCGGTGATTATTCTCCTTCGGGCAAGCTTCCTGTAACTTTCTACAGAGACGAAGATTTGAAAGATATGCCTGACTTCGAAGATTATTCAATGAAGGGCAGAACCTACAGATATATAGAAAAAGAGCCGCTTTATCCTTTCGGATACGGACTTTCTTATGCCGATGTCCATATCACGGATGCATCGTTTAAGGATTCAAAGAAATTTGACGCAGCATCCCAAGAAGGTATTACAATTAACGTAAAGGCTTCAAATGCAAGTGCAGTCGATACCGAAGAAGTACTTCAGGTATATGTACATGTAAACGGAACCAGGGATGAAGTATTAAATACCAAGCTTGCGGCATTCAAGAGAATTAAACTTGCAGCAAAAGAGGAAAAGGTATTTGAAATCACAATCCCCGCATTCGCCTTTACAACTGTTGACGATGATGGTATAAGAAGTGTTACGGGAAACGGTGCAGACATTTATGTGGGCTTCAGTGCTCCCGATTCAAGAAGCGAAGCACTCACAGGCAAGAAAGCAACAGCATTAAAGCTTTAATATTTTATGAGTAATAAAGGAAAGTAACGGATGCCGTAAAACCTGCGGCATCTGTTGAATGTTTAAGAAAGATGGGTAAAAAGAAAAAGAGCGAAAACGAACCGAATATCGAAGAGAAAATCACAGAGGTTGAAGAGCAGAAAACCGACGAATACGAAGGCCTGACCGATGCCGAAAAACTTCTCCTTGCAAAGGAGGAGCGCTTCCTCGACAAGGAAGAGGAAGAAGAGGAGCCTGAAGAAGAGGAAGAAACCACTTTAGGAAATGTTAAAAAGAGCATAGGCTTCTTTATAGATTACTACAAATGGTTTGTAATCATTCCTGCCATAATCATTGTAATCACGATAATAATGATTACTTCGTATTTAAGTGAAAGCAGGGAAAGAGCACTTGAACTTAGCATTGTAAATGCGAAATTCGAAATTCCGGATCTGATGTATGCGGTAGAAAACGATTTCATCGATTATACGGGGGAAAACATCACGGGAGACGATATAAGAATCGTTTACGATCTTCAGTATCCCGATACTTCGGGCGGAGATCAGGTTTTTTCACAGTCCGAAAATGTTTCGATGCAAAAATTTAATGCCAGCGTCATTGCGGGCAGAGTTGATATCGCACTCACGGAGTCCTGGGTTGTAAACGATTATTCAGTTACAAATGCCACTTTGGATTTAAGGGAAATATTCGACGAAGACTTCCTAAAAGACCATGAAGACAAGGTATACTACGCAAGAGATTCATCGGGAGAGAAGATACCAGTGGCATTTTATATCGATGCAAAGATCGTAAAAGATGCATATCCCGATGATGCCGAGCCCCTCGTGGTTTCGTTTGATTCTGCCAAACATAAAGAAGAAGCCAGACGTTTTATGGAGTGGCTTCTATCAGAGAGTGAATAATTTGTTTCACGTTATTTATATAATAGGAAGATCGTCATCAGGGTCTTTTTCTCCGTCGAGCAGTTCACCTGTTTCGGCGGATTCTTTTTCTTCGGGAGCATCCTTTTCAAGAATCTTCATGAATATTCTTCTGTAAAAGATGCAGAAGAACCATGCGAGTCCTGCGATTCCGAAGAATAACAGAATGGAAATAACAATCATTTCGGCTTTGGCGGACAGGTCGGCCAGTAAGAATATGAAGATATGTATTACGAATACCATTCCGATGATGGGGAAGTTGACCAGTCCAAGAATGGCGGAGTTTTTAATGATCTGACGTGTGGGCGATTTAAAAAGCGCCATCTGCGGGAATACAAGTACGGTAGCCCATAAAAGAATGAAAAGTGCGATAGACACGGGATACTGCATAAATCTGTATGCTTCAGGCAGGATGTTATGAGAAATGTAAATATCTGCCACAAGGAATGCAACTATTAAAAAGTAGGGAATCCAGAAAAGGGTAGCCTGCTTGAAGTTGGCTTTGAATTCCGCGAAGTAGGTTTTTCCTATTTTAAGATCTTTGCCACGGAGTCTCTTAAACAGTACAGCGTACAAAGCGGTGGTTGAGGCGCCGATTGTAAAAATCGGAACGCTGCAGATAAGGAACAGCAGGTTTAAAAACATAAGGTCACATAAAAGGGTAAGTGCCTTAATTAACAAACTGTCCGGTGAAAATATATTTTTCATAAATATATGCTCCTGAATAAAACATTCTTATTTATATATAGTAGAAAAATGGTTTTTTTTCGACTCAAATTATGTACGAGTATATCATAAAATAAAGGACAAAACATGCTTTTGTGCGAATTTTATCTTATTTAGTGCAAAAAATATGCAAAATGAAATGCATAAAGCAATATTTGTAAAAAACGAAGCAAGATTTGTAAAGTAATAACCTTTCATAACGATTATAATTGGGTTGTTATTACAAAAGTCGACATTTTTATTGTTCGAATTGTACATTTTACATACAAATTGAACAAAGAGAACAATGAGATGTCTAAAACCTATTTAAGGAGGAAAAAGTAATGAAAAAATTTATGGCTTGTGCATTAAGTACATGCATGGTTGCTGCTACTTTAGTTGCTTGTGACAATGGTACAACTACAACTACCACAACTACAACAACAGAACCCGCAACAACAACCACAACTACAACAACAGAACCCGCTCAGACTTTTGAGCCTATCGCTGCACCTACAGATGGTACATACGGTGACTGGGCTATCACAGAGTCTCCTATCGGTTTCTTCTGGGGTGGTACATGGGTAGTTTCCAGCCAGGCAGCAGTTGACGCTGGCAAGGCTGATGGCGTTAAGGCTATCATGGAATACATCACACTTGATGATTCTGAGAATGGTCTTCAGTACGCTTGGGCTAACGGTACATTCAATGTATCTGATGATGTTGATCTTGAGAACATCAAACCTGCTAACGGTGGTAGCAAGGGTACAATCGAACTTTGGAACTTCACAAACGAAATTCCTAAGATGGTTTATCAGTACGTACAGGATCATCCCGACTTTGATTACAACGTTCATGTAACAATCAAAGGTACTGGTGATGGATACCAGGATGCTCTTGACCAGGCTCTTATGAATGGTCAGGTTGACGTTTATGGTTGTGAGTCAGCTTTCGTTCTTAAGTATACACAGGGCGACATGGCTAAGTTCGCAGCTCCTTACGAATCACTCGGCATCGATGCAGCAGCAGCTACAAAGGCAGCTGACATTGCTGGTTACACAATCGATATCGGAACAAGACCTTCTGATGGCAAGTTAGTTGGTTTAGGCTATCAGGCTACAGGTGGTGTATTTATTTACAGACGTTCAATCGCTAAGGACGTTTGGGGTTCAGATGATCCCGCAGTTGTAAAAGAGAAAATCGGTGGCGGTACAGGTTCATGGGATACATACTGGAACGCAGCTGAAGAACTTAAGCAGCACGGCTACGGCATCTGCTCAGGTGATGGTGATATGTGGCACGCTATCGAGAACAGCTCTGACAAGGGTTGGATCGTAGATGACAAGCTTTACATCGATCCTAAGAGAGAAGCATTCTTCGATATCTCCAAGAAGCTCAAAGACAACGGATATCATAACGATACTCAGGACTGGGGCGATGCTTGGTTCGCAGATATGAAGGGTCAGGGCGAGAAGCAGGTTCTTGGTTTCTTCGGTCCCGCTTGGTTAATCAACTACACAATGCTTGATAACTGTGGTAATAAGCCTGAAGGTTTAGGCTCCGCTGGTGACTGCGTTGCTTCCGGTACAGTTATGGCTAAGTCAAAATGTACTCCTGATTTCTTAGCAGGTCAGAACATGTTTGATGTATTCGTTCCCGCTAACGCATTTGCAAACGGTAAGAACCTCACTCAGTACGATGAGAAGATCAACAACATCTTCCGTGATAAGGTTCGTGAATACACAGCTGGCAACCTTTCTAAGGACGAAGCTATCGAAGCATTCAAGACTGACGTTAACGAGCAGTTAGGTATTGCTATCGACTAATCACGATTCTACTAATCGTAGTTAAGTTAAATTGAAATAAGAGCAGGGCGGACTTTCGTCCGACCTGCTCTTTTCAAGATTTTTATTTCACCACACTTGATTAGATTCGGCATTACGAGGTATATTACGGGTGTGTAGCACATTTATATTATTTCGAGGAGGTTGGGCGTATGAAAAAGAAGAGAGCTTATGATTATGCAAGATTTGGCTACATATTCAGCATTCCCTTTGTTCTTGCCTGGTTAATTTTCCAATTATATCCTATTTTCTATACGCTCCTTTTAGGTTTTACTGACCTTAAAGGTGCCGGCAACACAGATTTCCATATCTTGTGGAGCGAACCTTTTAAGAACTTTATCACTGTTCTTAAAAACAAATCATTCAAAATTGCATTAGGAAATACCGTAGTTATCTGGGGTCTTAACTTCGTTCCTCAGATTCTCCTTGCATTGTTAATTGCTGCTTGGTTTACAAACAGAAGATCCACCATCAAGGCTCAGGGTATTTTCAAAGTATTATTCTATCTCCCTAACATTATTACACAGGCAACTATAGCTATGTTGTTCTTCCAGTTGACACTGTATCCCAAGGGAGTTCTTAACGATTTACTTATCGCTTTAAAGATATTCAAAGGTCCTGTTGATATGCAACGTATTGCGAATGTCGCGAAAGGATTCGTTATCTTCATTCAGACATGGATGTGGTATGGATATACAGCTATCGTTCTTATATCCGGTGTCCTTGGTATTTCGCCTGAATTGTTTGAAGCTGCCGAAGTTGACGGTGCAAACCAGTGGCAGACATTCTTCAGAGTTACAATTCCCAGTATCAAGACAATGTTGTTGTTCACATTGGTTACATCACTTATCGGTGGTTTGAATATGTTCGATATTCCTAAGCTGTTCTTAAACGGTGGACCCAACAACGCAACACTTACCACTTCATTATATATTTATAACAAGGCTTTCCAGGGTGGTTATCTCTATGGTGAAGCATCCGCAGCCTCTATGATAATGTTTACGATCATCGTATTCCTGTCCTGTATTGTATTCTATCTCTTAAGAGATAAGGACGAAGTTGAGTTAAGAAGACTCGTAAGACAGCAGGAAAAAGAATATAAACGTAAAATGAAAATGAGTAAAATTTAGGAAAGGAGGAGAAAAACATGTCTAATAATTCTAATTTACAATTAACTGTAGAAGGAAGAGAAAAAGGCAAAGGTGGCGTAGTACAGAAAGTCATCATCTACATCGTAAGTATTTTACTTTCGATTTTAAGTGTTCTCCCTTTCTGGTTGATGTTTGTTAACGCAACAAGATCAACACCTCAGATTCAGTCGACGGCGATTTCATTCCTTCCATCGACTCATTTGTTTGACAATATCAAAATTCTTACATCCAAGAACATGTTCAAACCTTTGGTAGGTTTCCTGAACTCCTTCATTTGTGCAGGCGGATCAACTGTTCTTGCTGTATACTTCTCGTCATTAACAGCATATGCACAGGTTGTATATGAGTGGAAATTGAGAAATGCATTCTTCTCATTCATTATGGCGATTATGATGCTGCCCGGTCAGCTTACATTAATCGGTTTCCTTCAGATGTGCTACAAGCTTCATCTTACTGACAACCTCTTAATGCTCGTTATCCCGGCTATCGCAGCACCTTCAATGGTATTCTTCATGAAGCAGTACCTGCATCCGGCACTTCCGATTGAAATTGTTCACTCGGCACGTATCGACGGTGCAAGAGAGTTTTACATCTTTAACAAGATCGTACTTCCTATCATGAAACCCGCTATCGCTACACAGGCTATTTTCTCCTTCGTAGGTAGCTGGAACAACCTCTTCACTCCTATGGTACTTATCAACAGTACAAAGAAGTACACAATGCCCATGATGGTAAGTTTGCTTAGAGCCGATATTTACAAAACAGAGTACGGCTCAATCTACGCAGGTCTTACACTTACGATTTTACCTTTGATTTTAGTTTACATCTTCTTATCAAAGTACATCGTAGCAGGTGTTGCTCTCGGTTCAGTAAAAGGTTAATAAATCTATTACAAATACAAAAATACCACATACGAAAGTATGTGGTATTTTTTTGATGCTATGGTGCTCGGTTTGCGAGTCCCCCTGTGTCACTTAGTGTTCTCTATCGTATTTTCGTTTCACTATAATGTAGCACACTACATGTACTGAGAATGTTAAAATCCACGATATGGGATATGAATAATAAATGGTCTGAATGCTGTGCCACTTATCAATCTGGAATACTGTAGCGAGCCATATAAGCCTGAATACGCATGCACCCATCAAAGATACTATGGCAGGCATTGTCGAATAACCAAGGCCTCTTAAAGAACCTACGATTACGTCCATGATACCGCAGAGAAAATAAATGGAACAGATAATGCTTATACGAATGTAACCTGCTTCGATAATGGCGGGATTTCGCGTGTAAATTGAAAGAAGTTCACGGCCGAAGTAAGTTGCGAGAGAGCCTAAGAAAAGGCCTGTCGCACTGACTAAAAGAAGTCCGATGACTGTGATTTTGTTAATCCTGGATTTCTTACCGGCGCCGATATTCTGGCTTACAAACGAAATCGTAGCCTGATGGAAAGCATTCATTGCGACATATACGAAACCTTCGATATTAATGGCTGATGAATTGCCTGTGATTACGATATCTCCGAACGAGTTAACGCTCGACTGTATAAAAACATTCGAAAGAGAGAAGAGCGTACCCTGCAATCCCGCGGGAAGTCCGATCTGAAGGATTTTAAGGAGAATGTCTTTGTTGATGTATATTTTATGAATATCGAAATGTATGGTTCCCTTGTCGAGCATCAGGCAGAGGATAACCAGTATGGCGGATATTGTCTGTGAAATAACCGTAGCAATTGCAACGCCGGCAACATTTAAATGAAAGACTATTACAAAAAGAAGGTTTAATCCCACATTCACAATACCTGAAATAATCATGAACAAAAGAGGCCTTCTTGTATCTCCGACTGCACGAAGTACGGCACTTCCGAAGTTATAAATCATAACCGCAGGCATACCGAGAAAATAAATCCGCAAATATATGGATGCAAGTTCGAGTATCTCGCCTTCGAGTTTCATCCATCTTAAGAAAACAGGCGTGAAGATAAATCCGAATACCGCAACGACAAAACCGAGCAATGTGCTCAAAGCAACAGCGGTCTGAACGGTATTGTGCAGGTTTTCTTTCTGATTTGAACCGTAATATCTGGCAACAAGAACATTAACGCCGACGGAAAGTCCTATAAAAAGATTGGTTAAAAGATTGATAAGCGAACCCGTACTTCCGACAGCGCCGAGTGAATTGTCTCCGGCGAAGTTTCCGACTACAACGATATCGGCCGCATTAAAAAGAAGCTGAAGCATGCTTGAGAGCATCAGCGGTATGGTAAATAAAAGCATTTTGCCGAATATGGATCCCGAACACATGTCCATTTCGTTCTTACTTTTCATGCGCACCTCCTTCGTTTGGTTTTCGTTTTTAAGTGAAATTAGAGAATATAATATCTTAAAATAAGCATATATTCAATAGATGTAGGACAGATACTTCACAAATCCGTACAATTATCATATAATCAATATGTATGCAAATGTATTACTTATAAAAGGGGTTAAAAATGGGCAAAAAATCTATTAAAGAAAACAAAAACATTTACCAGGTTTCCAGAGAAGAAGCGGGTTTAACACGTTCTCAGGCAAGTGAAGCTCTTGTTTTCATGAGCGATTCACGAATCGAAAAAATCGAGAGTGAAAAGTGCGAACCTCATCCCGATGAAATTCTTGCGATGGCAAAGGCTTATAAGAAACCGTTTTTATGTAATTTCTACTGCTCTAACGAGTGTCCTATCGGAAAGGTTTCCGTTCCCGAATTAAAGGAAAAAGATCTCGCTCAGATTACTCTGGAGATGCTTTCGACCATAAATATTTTATCCAAGCAGAAAGACCGTCTTGTTGAAATTACTGTTGACGGAAAGATTACCAAGGATGAAATGAATGATTTCCTTTTAATCAAATCCGAACTCGACAAAATGACCGTTTCCATCGAGTCTCTCAAACTCTGGATTGATCAGATGGTTGCCGACGGCAAATGGGTTGAATAATATTTGCCCGGAGTGATTCCTTCGTACTTTTTGAATACTTTTACAAAATAACTCTGGCTGCCGAAAGCCAGTATATTCGCTATCTGCGACAAAGAATAACCGGAATAGTCTATCATGTTACGGGCTGTTTCGGTTTTTTTGCGCATTACGTACTCGTTAAAGGTCATTCCGGTTTCCTTTTTAAAAAGCCTTGAAAGATGCCCTTCACTGATGCCTGTTTCTACTGCTGCATCGGTAATCGTTATCTTTTCATGCAGATGATCGTAAACATAGTTTATGCAAAGGACCACATGCTTTGAATAAACCTTGTCTGTCTTAAGATTAATCATACGTTTCAGGTAATCTTTTACCATTTTTTTATGAAGGGCTGAGAGCTCTTTTTTTGATGTGCAGATATCTGCCTTATTAATGTAAAGATCGCTTAAATGGTAGGCCTGCTCGTGCTCCATTCCTCCGTCGATGCAGTATCTTGAGAGCATGGCTGCGGTGATGACGAAATGATATTTAAAGCTCTGAAGAGAGTTAAGCGAGAGTTCGCCGAGTCCCTTTTTATCGCAGAAATCCACTGCCAAAGCCTTGTCGACGGTCTCTTTGTTTCCGTCCCTTACAGCCTCGTAAAACTCAACTTCCGGATTGTACGGCGCGTGAAAGGAATAATCCTCACGCATGACATATTCTTTATAGCCCAATTCACGGGAAATAATATCCATAAAAAGCTCCTTTTTATAAGCCTTTGCAAATAATTTTGCCATGCTTAAAATTTTTAATGAATTCATTGTTATTATATCATTATTTTGCTAAAAAAATCATAATATTAATATAAATCCTAAAAGATTTGTTTTATTGTTAAGTTAATGTAGCAAAAAACATTGTATTTATTTTAGGAGTGAGGATTATGAAGAATTTTAAAAGAGTTATTTCGGTTGTTTCGGTAATGACACTTTTGACATCACTGGTGACTTTTGCCGGATGCAACAACGGTGCTTATCAGCCTGAAATCGATCTTGTGCCTAATCCCGATGTGGAAATTGTCGAAGCTACACCCGCACCGGAACTTGAGGGCTACAACATTCTCTGGCACGACGAATTTGACGGAAACGAACTTGATTTTAATACATGGAGCTATGATCCCCATGCTCCCGGCTGGACCAACAACGAACTTCAGGAATACACACAGTCTACGGACAATGTGTTCGTAAAAGACGGAAACCTTGTCTTAAAGGCTATAAAAAAGACCATCGACGGAAGAAATTACTATACTTCGGGCAAGGTTAAAACCAAGGATAAAGAGGACTTTTTATACGGCAAAGTTGTAGCACGTGCAAAGGTTCCCGAAGGACAGGGACTCTGGCCTGCAATCTGGATGATGCCCACCGAGGAAATGAAGTACGGCCAGTGGCCCAAATGCGGCGAAATTGATATAATGGAAGTACTTGGAAGCGATGTAACCACAGCATACGGAACCGTTCATTACGGCGAGCCTCACGCAGAACAGCAGGGCGTTGTAACACTTGATTCAGGTTCTTTTGCAGACTCTTTCCACGAGTACTCTGTTGAATGGGAACCCGGAGAGATGAGATGGTACATCGACGACAATCTGTATCTTACCGTAAATGACTGGTTTACCGGTGAAGTCGGAGCAGACGAAAAGCCTTATCCCGCACCTTTCGATCAGACATTTTATGTTCAGTTAAACCTTGCGGTCGGCGGAACATGGCCCGGAAATCCCGATGAAACCACAGATTTTGACAATGCCGAGTTTTTGATTGACTACGTACGTGTTTATCAGAAAGACGAGTATGATACAAATGTAAAGAAACCCGAAAAGGTATTCCTGGAAGCTGACGAAACAGGCAACTTCATCAGAAACTGTGATTTCTCCGTAGCTGAAAATCTCGACGATGACGAAGACTGGAAATTCCTTCTTTTCGAAGGCGGCGAAGGAAGTGCGGAAATCAAAGACAATACAATGATTATATATACTGATGCAATGGGTACAGTTGACTATTCGGTTCAGCTTGTACAGCCCGATCTTCCGATGATAAAAGGAAAGAACTACCGCATCACGTTTGACTGCTGGGCAGAGGAAGACAGAAACCTCATTGTATGTATCTCGGCTCCCAACGCAGGCTGGATCAGATATTTCCCGGATACGCTTTTCGATGTAACCACCGAGCCTCAGACCTTTGTATACGAATTCACAATGACCGAAAAGAACGACAATAACGGCCGTCTTGAATTCAACATGGGCAATAAGGGATCGGACGCAACCATTTATATTCAGAATGTGCGCGTAGAGGAAATCGAGGAACTCACACCCGTGGAGGAGTAATTATGAAAAAATTTGAAGGATACGAAAAAGGCGTAAATTTCGGCGGATGGCTCTCTCAGTGCGACCATACCAAAGAAAGATACGATACTTTTATCACAGAAGCCGATTTTGAAAAAGTTTCAAAAAAATTCGACCATGTCAGAATTCCCGTTGATTACGAGCTCATATTAAAGGACGACTATTCTTTTTATGAAGAGGGATTTTCATATATAGATTTTGCGATAAAAATGTGTCGCAGGTACGGCCTTCATATGATACTCGATCTTCATCGTACACCCGGATATTCATTCGATCCCGCGCACGGTGAAAAGGGATTTTTTGATAGCGAAGATTACCAGAATGTCTTTTATTCGATCTGGCGTGAATTTGCAAAAAGATACGGCGGGGAGAAAGACATTCTGACCTTCGAACTATTAAACGAAGTTACCGACAAAGCGTTCTCGGACAAATGGAACGAAATATCGGTTAACTGTATAAAAATGATTCGTGAAACGGCTAAGGATATAAAAATCATCGTAGGCGGCTATTACAACAACAGCCTTGAAGCCGTAAAAGATCTGGCTATGCCTTACGATGACAACGTAGTATATACTTTCCACTGCTACGAACCCCTTATTTTCACACATCAGGGTGCACACTGGATACCCACAATGGATGTTTATTTCAGATGTGATTATAAAATGCCTTACAAAAAATACGATGAATACAGCAAGATTCAGGTAGCCGGTGCTTACAGGGCCTTCCCTCCTTTTGACCCTGATGAGTGTCCGGACGAAAGATATTTTGAGTATCTTTTAAGCGAAGCCATCGAAGTGGCAAAGGAAAGAAACGTGGCTTTATACTGCGGAGAGTACGGAGTAATAGACAGAGCCAACAAAAAAGAAGCCGCAAAATGGTTTCACGACTTCCATGCAGTAATGGATAAACACAATATCGGACGATGCGTCTGGACTTACAAACAGATGGATTTTGAAATAGACGAGGACTTTTAATATTATTCGCTGCCGCTGTTAACATAGCGTGAATAATCTACTCCTTTTATTTCAAACCAGTTAGTCCAGGTTTCGTATTCGACGGAATCATATCCGATTCCGGAGTTTTCGGTTCTTGCATCTATAACCATTCCGTCCCCGACATATATACCCACGTGGCCGAAGGTGTACACACCAAGGCCCGGTATGTCGGGGATTGTTTCTATAGGTCCTGACAGTGGTGATTCTGCCAGCAGTTCTTCAGTGCCCCTCGCACATACCTCAACTTTGGATTTTATAAGTCCCGAACAGTCTACACGACCTTCCTCACAGCCTCCGTAAACATATTCCCAGCCCTCGTAATATGCTCTGAATGCCCATTTTACAAGGTCGTCGGCAGAGGTGGTTAAAACATCGTTCTCGGTGATGTAATTTTCGTCGGCGGCCACCATTATATCCTGACCGTCAATGGTTATTAAAAGCATATCTTCAGGGATTTCGGCGGGTGCGATTTCAATCCCTTTTGCGACACTTTTTATATTGGAAGAGCGCGTCAAAATAACCGTCTCACCCTGGTAAGACGCTGTATCCTCCTCCTCTTCTTCAATTATCTCAGGCACTTCGGGTTCAACGTTTAATGTGGCTACATCAACCCAGTCGACTTTATTTTTCTCTGCTATTATTCCCGGCAGTATAGCAACGGATAAAACGAAACAAAGAAACGTTAAAACTGCGACAACGCTTATAACCCTCGATGTCTTTAATCTGAAGTTCATACATCTATTTTACAGTAAAATCTGTTATTTTTCCATCAAAACAGTTTTCGGGATTTTAGTTTGTTACCTAATGTTTGTCACACATCTAACTTTGTTGATTTTAAGGGTTGCCTCAGATATAATAATTTTATACGTAAAAGAGGCATAAAAAGATGTCAAACACCAAGAATTTTAAGGGTTTAAACCTGGTTACTTTAAAGTTCATAGCGATATTTGCAATGACCATAGATCATGTCGCGTGGGCCTGCATTCCCTTTGATTCCGTGCTCGGTCAGATAATGCATATTGTCGGAAGATTTACGATTCCGATTATGTGTTTTGCGATCGTGGAGGGTTATATTCACACGGGCAACGTCGTTAAATATGCCTTAAGACTTCTTATATTCGGTATTATTTCCGCGACTCCTTTTTATATGTTTTTCGGGTCTATGTACGGCTACAGACAGAACATCATCATAGACCTTCTTATAGCGCTTTTGACAATCATGATTGCGGCGAGCGAGAACAATTCGCTTTCGGCCAAAATCATAGCCATCATATGCCTCGGAATCATTTCGGCGACGCTCGGCGGATGGCCTATCTTACCGATGATTTATGTTCTGATTTTCTATTTCTTCAGAAATAAATTCGGCAAAATATGTCTCTTTTTCTCGATTGCGACGGTTGTCACAGTCGTTGTCGTCACGCTGTTTTCCGTTATAAACGGCAATGCGCATTTACTTAATCTTGACTGGAAATGGTATGACAAGCTGTATCTTTTAGGATTTGTTCTGCCGCTTCCTCTTTTATATTTTTATAACGGAGAAAAGGGCGGAAACCGTTTTTCATCCACATTCTTTTACGTTTACTATCCCTCACACCTTCTGGTTCTCTCGATTGCATTTTCCACCATGACGGATATCAGAAGCATCTTTATCATAGTGCAGGGAACCTCGATGCTGCTGATTGCCGTTTTGCTTGCAATGGCGGCTGTTCAGAGCAAAAGGTCTTCCAACGCATCGGTTATCGCGACGCTTATTTTCGGACTTTTGTTTATGGTCGGATTTTTCGGAGAGATCATAAATCCTACGTATGAGACCATAAAAGAAGTAGTCAAAATCGAGTACGTTGCAGACTGCGGATTCTTGATCTGCTTTACATGGTTTGTGGCGGATTTCCTTAGAATGAAAGTTCCCGTTACAATCTACATCATAGAGGGTTGTGTGAGTGCACTGACCATATTCGGCGTATACACGATGGAAAGCAATACACTTTTCTACAAAAGCTTTGAGGTCGGCGGAGATCTGGCTTACCCTGTGGCAATAATTGAGCCGGGTATTCTTTATATTGTCTTTTATATCTGCATTGTACTGGTGTTCGCGGGATTCTTGATAGCCAATTATATTTCTAGCAGAGAGACCTCGTATATCGAGCATCAGAGAAGAATGATAATCAACTACGCAGTCTTTGCACTCTGGTTTTTCATTGCGCTTAAGGTGGTCGGAATTTCACCTTACGATTTGATCGCATTCGGCGTTATCGCCGCCATCTGCATAGTCTCTTACGGCACATTAAAATACGGCTTTAACAACAACACGAAGGTAATCGCGGCAAGTGCGCTTAACCACACTTCAGAGAGCGTAGTTGTAATAGATATGACGGGCGAAGTTTTGATGATGAACGAAAACGGAAAGGCACTGTTCCCTTATGTTCAGACCGGCAAAAATGTAAAAAGATACAGAGTCTTAAAAGATATTCTCGATGATAAAAGAAGCACAATGGAAAAGGACGACCATGTATACGGATTCAGAAAAGAACCGCTCAATGAAAATGGCGTCATCCAAGGCTATATGGTCTGGGCTTCGGATATTACCAACCAGGTTGAAGTTTTCAACGAGATAAAGAACCTGGCCGAAACAGACGGACTTACAGGCCTTTACAACAGAGTATATCTTGAAAAAATCGTTGATGCGGAAATTGCCGCAGGAAATATCGGAACGCTCTTTATGACCGACCTTGATAATTTTAAGAGCGTAAACGACCTCTACGGACACTCAACCGGCGATGCTGTTTTAATTGCATACGGAGAACATCTTATAAACTGCTTCAAAGACACGGATGCCATCGTATGCCGCCTCGGCGGTGATGAATTTACGGTTTATGTAAAGAACGATACCGACAGGGTAACCATGGCGGAATACGCAGGCAAAATCATCTCAGGTCTTTCCGATAAAATGTCGCGTTCAAGTCTGCCTCCGATAGTCGGTTCGTCCATCGGTATAACAGTAAACGACGGTCAGATTACAAGTTTCGATGAAATGTACGAAAAGACCGACAAGGCTCTTTATTATTCAAAGGAACACGGAAAGAACAGGTACAGATTCAGTGAGTAGGTGACTTATGGGATTATTTAAAAACCAGTATGAAAAGGCAATGGACGATATCATAAAACATATCGATGCCAACATGAGCAACAACTACAAGGATGCCGCACAGGCTAATTTTCGTGAGTTTGAAGAACTCTATCAAAAGCTTTGTGACGAGGGTGTGCTCAAAGAAAAAGTGAAGACCGCATACGGCGAAAAACTTGCGGAATACAGAACAAAAATGCAGGGTTTCACCCACAAAGACCAGAAGCCTTACTGGACTTGATTTGCGGGCGGGCTATGCATTTTTTAATATACTGAAAATGAGATAAAAGAGGTTTAAAGATGGGACTAAACGACACTCCGGGTTCGGAGAGAAAACACATAGCGTTTTTTGGATGCAGAAATGCAGGTAAAAGCAGTTTGCTTAATGCGGTAACAGGGCAGAATTTTGCCATAGTATCTGACGTTGCGGGAACCACTACCGACCCCGTGTATAAATCAATGGAGCTGCTTCCTGCAGGGCCAGTGGTTGTGATTGATACACCGGGTCTTGATGATGTCGGAGAACTCGGGCAACTTAGAATCGAAAAGGCTAAAGGTGTCTTAAGAAAAACGGATCTTGCAGTTCTTGTAATTGATACCGAAAAAGGATTTGCACCCGAAGATGCAGAAATTCTTGCACTCATTGAGGAGAGAAAAGTTCCTGTAATTAAGGTGTACAATA
>CAMYYF010000012.1:0-19283 GCA_947303375.1 uncultured Lachnospiraceae bacterium | reverse complement strand
ACTAAGCAATAACTGAGAACTCAAAGAAAGAAGGATGGCATTTTTGCCATCCTTCTTTTTGAAAGGGGAACGATAGTCGTTCATATATAATCACAGTCGAAGCAGGAGATTAAAGGTTTACTTTGTCGACGAGAGTGGCGAATTCTCGACGATATTCGTCTTTCAGGGGAATTGTGTTAAGTTCTTCGACTATGTGATTTAAACTGCCGTCAGCGACATATTCGCTGTTTCTTGCAACCATAGCAAATTCTGCTACTGCTGCGGAGAAGATAAAATCTTCCGAAGGCTTGTCTGTGTAGTACTTTGAACCGATTTCGTATTCAAGGAGCTTGGATTCATCTTCATCGGGCTCTTTGTAGCGAACGGAAAGTGTAAGCCAGTCGTTTGATTTTAATGCTTCTTCCGTAAGGTTGCTTGTTTGGTATTTAAGATCTTTGCCTTCAGTTGAGTTTTCTTCTGTTGTGGGAACGATTTCGTAAAGGACTGTTACACTATGACCTGCACCGATTTCGCCCGCATCCTTTGTATCATCGTCAAAATCTTCGTTGTTAAGAGCACGGTTTTCATATCCGATAAGTCTGTATTCGGAAACGAACTTGGGGTTGAATTCAACCTGAAGCTTAACGTCTTTGGCTACAGTGAGCATATTAGCACCGAGTTCTGTTACGAGGACTTTCTTTGCTTCGTGCAATGTATCGATATATGCGTAGTTTCCGTTGCCGTCATCTGCGAGAGTTTCCATCCTGGTGTCCGAATAATTGTACATACCGAATCCCAATACGGAGAGATAAATACCTTTTTGAGCTTTTTCCTGAATCTGCTTGGAAAGGTCACTTGCACTTGATTTTCCAACATTGAAATCACCGTCGGAAGCAATGATGACTCTGTTGTTTCCGCCTTTGATAAAATATGCTTCCGCAATTCTGTAGGCTTCGTCGATACCGCCGGTACCGTTTGTAGCACCGCCTGCTTGAAGTGATTCGAGTGATTGTAAGATTTTATCTTTTTTATCACCGCTTACACC
Organism: uncultured Lachnospiraceae bacterium; assembly: GCA_947303375.1. Taxonomy (GTDB): domain Bacteria; phylum Bacillota; class Clostridia; order Lachnospirales; family Lachnospiraceae; genus UBA3766. The sequence continues at coordinate 18,259 of CAMYYF010000012.1, read as the reverse complement.
TTTTAGTACAACGTCTACTCCGCTTGCGTAAGTTACAATTGAAACAGTGTCTTTTTCTGTTAAGTTGTCAACGAGGAGAGAGAAAGACTGCTTTACTAAAGGAAGCTTGTTCTCATCGCTCATCGAACCCGAAACATCTATTAGGAATACAATATTTGAATCGGGTGTTTCGCTAAAATCAATTGCTTCGGTCTGAAGTCCGAGGTGCAAAAGCTTATGCTCGCTGTTCCAGGGACAGGTTGAGATTTCAGCGTTAACGCCGAACGGATCGTTTCCTTCGGGACCGTTGTAATTGTATGTAAAATAGTTAATCATTTCCTCTGCTCTTATTGCTCCTTCGGGAATTTGAGAGAGAGGATATCCGCTGTTAATTAATCTTCTTAAATTTGAATATGATGCTGTGTCGACATCTGCGGCGAAAGTGGATAAAGGAGAAGTTGTAACATCCTTAAAAACATTTTCTCTTATGCTGTCATATTCTTCGGTATTCCAGTCAATTCCTTCGTCTATCGGAAAATCAAAGTATTCTCCATCTAAAGCAAATCCGACAGAGTTTTCGGCTTCGGTTGCTGTATAGGCATAGGCAGAATTAGCAGTCGTGACTCTGTCGTAGTATTCAGGTTCTGTTGCGGGCTCGTAATAAACATCGGTAGCAGTTGTGGTTGCAACATCCGGTGATACAGTGTAATCCGCTGTAGTGGTCATACCCCTGCCGCATGCAGTCAAAGATAAAATAGTGGTTGAAGCTATAAGGCTTCTTAAAACAGTTTTTCTTTTCATAATTAATCCTCCGTTTTTTTTGCTACACTAAATTTGTTTTTCAGATTTTTTTATGTCTTTTTCAGTTCTTACAACTCATATACGGATTTACCATTTAAGATTTATGGGGAATTAAAAAAATTTTTTTAGGGTATTGAGATAAAACGGATTTTGTCTGATAATTAGAGAAGAAAAAGGTGAAAAAACATGGAAAACTCATATAAATTTTTTAAGAATACATCCTGCGAATATTATCCCTGCCATAAGGGAATCGATGAAATAAACTGTCTTTTCTGCTATTGCCCGTTATACAGGCTAAAAGACTGTCCCGGAAACCCCGAATTTAAGCAAAAAGGGGATAAAACCATCAAGGTCTGCACGAACTGCACATTTCCCCACCAAGCCGAGAATTACTCGAAAATTCAGGATATTTTAAAGAATATGTAAGAGGGTCTAAAATAGCCCCCTTTATCTTGTGCCTTTGCCCCTAAAATGATATAATTTATGGGTTAAGGGCATTTTTATTTTTCTCATAAAATAAGCCATATTGCGAAGATAAATTTTTTTCATACAAATCATGTGCAAGAGGGAGAATTCGTTATGATTTTAGGATACTCTAAAAAGGGAATTAAAGGTTTTACGCTCAAAGGCCTTGCAGCCTTGTCGGCCTCTGCGCTTTTGCTTGCTACAGGATGTTCTTTAACCGGTTCGGACTTTGCCGTAGTCGATAAAGACATCAAAACCGATTATCATGCACGTATAGTTTATTCTGAAATTAATGACAACGGAAATGCAACGGATCCTTTAAACAATACCGATGACGGTACGCTGACATCCAATACGGGTAACGGAACAGGTAATACTGATAACGGAACGACAACTGTGGATAACGGCAATGGTGATAACGAAGAAAAGGCAATTATCCCGGGTGGTTTTTTATATGTTGACAGCTGCGGATTTGAAGTAAATAATGCTAACTCTTTTGCAAACCGTGCGCAGGGCCTTTATAAAATAGTTTCAGACGACAGCACGGAAGAATATATAGAGTTTTACAATGTAAACGACAATCTGTATGCTTTTTATTCGGGCAAAGGATACGGAGCAATGGAACTCTTTACGGATGATTACGACGGATTTGCTTCCACCACCGCCAACAGTATGAGCGTGGAGATTCTTTCTTTTACGTCATTAAAAAATGACGGATGTTATATTTCAAACGGCAATCCTGCCAAGCTGGATATGACATTTACGGAAGAGGGCATAGAGTTTACGAATTATGATACCTCGTCGGGTGATTTGTTATTTGCACCCGAAGAAGTAAAACTTGAAAAAGTTAAAGGCGATATGGGCTATATTGACGGATTTGCATATATGGATGACGAATATTCAGCCGAGCTTTTATGCGAAGATCTTGATATCGAAACAAAGGCTATTCCGGCAGAGATAATCGGAAGCTGGATTCTTTTAGGAGATGTTGAGAGCGGAATAGTTTTTGAATTTACAGAAGACGGATATGTTCAGGCATATCTTAAAAACTATCAGACGGAAGTAACTTTTTTAAGAGGTACATATACTGTCGGCAAAGAAAAGGTAAACGGCGGAACGAATATCTATATGAACATCGTTTATATAGGTATGGGACAGGGATATCCTTTTAACCTTTGCTATAAGATGGACGGAGACAGTCTTGAACTTGTAGCCGGCAATGCCGATTACGGCACAGATGTTGCATGGGAAGGCGCAATGTTTATACCTTACGAAATGAGCGATATTCCAAGACAATATTTGAACTGAGCTTCTCGAACTAATGAGAGTATTATTTTAAAGTTAATTTACTATGTGAAGGGGGATGAAAAATGAATCTGAAAAACTCGAAAAACAATTTACCGGAAAACACAAGAAAAGCTTTAGCATTTGCTTTAGCGGTTTTCATTCTTTTTGCAAGCGGATGTACGTTTGCAGTTCCTTCGGGAAACGATGTTCCAAAAGATGATTATTCAAATTCTCATGCAAGAATAATTGAGGATAACGCTAATTCAAATATTGATAACATCGATATTACCAAACCGGAAGGCACGGGAGAAATCGATAATGAAAATGATCCGTCTCAAAATGCCAAAATAGAAAATGATTTGGGCGGTTTTATAATTCCTACTCCCGGCTCTTTTGCAGACAGGGCTCAGGGACTTTATAAAGTTGAGGGTGAAAAAGATACCTATGTTGAATTTTATGATATAGGCGATAACATATACGGATATTATTCCGGAAAGCAGCACGGATGCATCGAACTTTTCGCACTTGATGAAGACTTTACATCCACAACCGCTGATTCCATAGAGGTTCAGATGGTGACATTTACAGCGGAAAACAATCATTCATATCTTTCGGAAGGAATTCCCGCAATTGTCGAAATGACTATAAAGGACGACGGAATTGAATTCTCAAATTACGATACGGAATCCGGAGAGATGCTTTTTAAGGACAACACAAAGCTTACGAAGATTGAGGGCGAACTCGGACATCTCGATGGTTTTTCTTATGCGGATAAAGAGGAAAGTGCAGAAACCATTTGTAACGCATATCATATCAATTTGACCCAAAATCCCGAAGAAATCGTCGGAAGCTGGATACTGCTCGGTGATATAGTGGGAGCTATGATGATTGAATTTACCGAAGAAGGTTATGCCCAGGTTTATTTGAAAAACACCAACAGGCCGGTTTTCCTGATGAGAGGCACTTATGCTACCGGAAAAGATAAAGTCAACGGCGGTACAAATATATATTTAAGTCTTCACTATACGGCCGATGATTCGTATATGCAGAATAATTTCTGCTATGTTCCGAAAGATGATTCGCTCAGTATGTGTGTCGGAAATACTGATTACGGAATGGATTTTTCCTGGGAAGATGCATTGTTCATTCCTTACGATATGAGCAGTATGCCAAGACAGGAGCACACAAAAACTTCTACCGAAAAACCTTATGCGGATTTAAAAGGTCTTTATATTTCCGAAGACAATTATATGGTTCTTCTTTCGGGAGACGGATTCTACAGGGTATACGATTCGATAGATCTTGAGAATGCAACGTTATTGTCCGAAGGATCTTTTGAATCAGACCCCGGCGGTTACATCCTTTATGGTGAGGATGATGACACAGAGTACGGTTTTATAGCATTTATACAACAGGACATTTTTGATTTAACATTTTATGATACTAACGAAACAAAAGAATTTTTCTTGTTAATTAATTAGGTGATTTCATGGAATCAACATTAAGAAGAACGTGGTCTGAGATTAATCTTGACTCGTTAAAATTCAACTACAACATTATACGTAAAAAAATCGGAGAGAACGTAAAATTCCTTGGCGTCGTAAAGGCTGATGCCTACGGACACGGCAGCATCAATGTGGCCAAAACGCTCGAAGAAATCGGCGCAGATTATCTGGCTGTCAGCAGTATTGATGAGGCTATGGAGCTAAGAGTAAACGGTATCAAAATGCCGATTCTTATCTTAGGTCATACGCCGAGAGAACAGGTCGACAGACTGATTGACCTGGATATTACACAGGCGGTAACCTGCAGGGCGAAAGCCGTTGAATATTCCGAAGAAGCGGTTAAACTTGGCAAGACCTTAAAGATTCATATTAAAGTCGATACAGGAATGTCGAGACTCGGATATCTTTGCGAAGGCAATTACTTCGAAAACGGCATAAAAGGAATCTGCGAAGCGTTAAATATGCAGGGACTCTATGCCGAAGGAATCTTCACACATTTTGCCGTATCCGATGAGCCCGGCGAAGATGCGTATGAATATACCATGCATCAGTTTAAGCTTTTCACTGATGTATGCTCGGAAGTCGAAAGAAGAGCGGGCAGACGTTTCGAGATTAAGCACTGTGCCAATACAGGCGCCGTTGCAAGATACCCCGAGACATATCTTGATATGGTTCGCCCCGGACTTCTTTTATACGGTTATGGTGAATTTGCAAAAGAAATGGGTCTTAAGCCCGTTATGACTTTAAAGACCACGGTTTCAACGATTAAGATTTATCCCGAAGGAACTAAGATAAGCTACGGCGGTATTTTCACAACTGATAAAACCACCCGAATCGGAGTTCTTCCCTACGGATATGCAGATGGTTTCTTCAGATGTCTTTCGAATAAGTGCAAGCTCTACACCGTGGACGGACCTGCGTGCGTCAGAGGAAAAATATGCATGGATATGTGTATGCTTGACATCACGGACATGATGAATGTTGAGGTCGGAAGCGAAGTCGAAATTTTCGGCGAGAAAAATCCGATTGAGGATCTCTGCGAAATCGCAAACACAATTCCTTACGAACTGACCTGCGCTGTAAGCAAGAGAGTTCCGAGAAAATATATCAAGGATGGCGAAGTCTTTGAGCAGGAACTGATGCTCAGAATATAGATTTTTCTCATAAAAGAAAGGAACTAAAATGTTTAGAATAAACGAAAACACCAGAATAGGCGAACTTCTTCGTGCGTGCCCCGAGGCAGCAGGAATCTTACAGGAGATGGGTATGCATTGCCCCGGCTGTCCTTCGGCACAAAATGAGACTTTAGAAGAAGCATGCATGGTTCACGATATGGATGTGGACAGTCTCATAGAAGATCTTAAGGGATTTTTGGAAAACATGTAATTACAAATCTTTATTTGCAGATTTGATGAGGGCGGGTTATGAAAACATTACTTAAGAATGCAAAAGTCGTAAATGTATTTACCGAGAAAATCGATTTTACAAATGTTTTAATCGAAGACGACAGAATAACAGGTATCGGCGATTACTACAAGGATGAAGATGCGGATGAAGTTGAAGACCTTGAAGGCAGATTCCTCTGTCCCGGATTTATAGACGGACACATTCATATCGAAAGTACGATGATGGTTCCTCCGTCACTTGCGCAGGCGGTTCTTCCGCATGGTACAACTGCAGTTGTGACTGACCCTCATGAGATTGCAAATGTATGCGGTGTCGACGGCATCAAATACATGCTTGAAATGAGCGAGAATATTCCTCTTCATGTATTCGTAATGATTCCTTCATGCGTGCCTGCAACATGCTTTGATGAAGCAGGAGCCATTCTAAATGCAGAGGATATCGAAGATTTATACAAAGAAGAGAGAATACTCGGTCTTGCTGAAATGATGAATTATCCCGGAGTTATTTACAATGATGCTCCGACAATGGATAAAATAAATGCCTGCGTGGAAAAAGGCAAACCTGTGGACGGACATGCACCTCTTTTATCAGGAAAAGATCTTGATAAATATATCTCTGCGGGAATTAATTCGGACCATGAATGTTCTGATGCGACAGAAGCCATGGAAAAGCTTTCAAAAGGCCAGTGGATAATGATTCGTGAAGGCTCTGCAGCCAAGAATCTTGAGAAGCTCCTTCCTTTGTTTGAAAGCCCTTACTATCAGAGATGCATACTTGCAACGGACGACAGAAATCCTGCGGACATCATAGCAGAAGGTCATATAGACAATATCGTAAGACTGGCAATTAAGGCGGGGAAAGACCCCATACGCGCCATTAAGATGGCTACGCTTAATCCCACACTCTGCTTCGGTATTAAAAGAATGGGTGCGATAGCATGCGGCTACAAGGCAAATCTTTTGGTTCTTGACAATCTTGAAAACATTGATATCAAGGATGTTTATTCAAACGGCGTAAAGGTCGTAAAAGACAAAGAAATCTCGGGCTTTTCGATTCCAAAAGCCGAGGATATCATTACAGGCAGCGTGCTTAATTCGTTCCATATGCCCGACCTTAAAAACGATGATTTTTATATTGATCCCAAGGGTACAAAGTGCAGGGTAATCGAAGTGATTCCCGGCGAAATACTTACGAACGAATGTATACTTGATATCGATTTTTCAAAGAATAACGGAATCGATATTGAAAAAGATATTTTGAAACTTGCCGTAATAGAGCGACACAAAAACACAGGGCATAAAGGTGTCGGTTTTATTAAGGGCATAGGCATTAAAAACGGTGCTTTGGCAGGAAGCGTTTCACACGATTCTCATAACTTAATCGTTATCGGAAGCAGTGAGGAAGATATGGTTATCGCGGCCAATCATATCAAGAAAATCGGCGGCGGACTATGCGTTGTAAGCGAGGGAAAAGTTAAATCCGAACTTCGTCTTCCCGTAGCGGGTCTTATGAGCACAAACTCTGCGGCTGAGATTGCCAAAGCGAATGTTGAATTAAGAGAGAGTGCCGAGAAGATTGGAATAAACGAAGGCATTGAACCTTTTATGAACATGGCTTTCGTATCTCTTCCCGTCATTCCGGTATTAAAGATGACTACACAGGGGCTTGTAAACGTCAACGATTTCAAACGTGTTGATTTATTTGTCGACTAAGCCTGACAGGAGAATTAAATGATTTACAGATCGCTTGCACTTGTAAGCATGGCGACATTCTATATTATTTATTTTGCCAAACTTTTCCTTCAGAAAAAAAGAGGGATAAAGGTATATAAACTCGCGCAAAACGAGAAAAACAAAAAGAATATTACAGAGATACTTTTAAAAATCGTATCGTTTACACTTCCGGTGCTTGAACTTGTAAGCATCATAATCGGAAGGTCTTTCTTGCCTATTATGGGCAAGGTAATCGGAGTTTATTTTGCATTCTTTGCAGACTTCCTTTTCCTTAATGCCATTATATCCATGAAGGATTCATGGCGCGTCGGAGTCGCAGAGGACGAAAAAGACAGGAAACTTATTACCGGCGGAATATACAGGTTTTCAAGAAATCCCGCATTTCTTGCATTTGACTTACTCTATATCGGTATAGTGCTGATGTATTGCAATATTCCTCTAATTGTATGCACGATTGCTGCGATAGTTGTATTCCATCTTCAGATTTTAAGCGAAGAAAAGTTTTTGGAAGAGACCCTAAAAGAAGAATACGTCGAATACAAAAAGAGGGTCGGAAGATATCTCGGATACGGAAAGTTTTCATTTCTTTCCGTCAGAATGTACGCTTATTTTATACTTTTTATCTGGTGCATATTTTATATTATTACGCTTCTTTTATACGCGGGACCTTTGCTTTCGTGGATATGGATCTGGATTATAATCGGAGCCTTTGCATTCTTAAGATTTATGATGCTTAAGTTTGCGATAGACAAAGACAAGAGACTAAAGATTCCCAAGGCGATAAAAATAATTTATTATGTTTTATTTGCCTTTGCACTGACTGTATTTTGCGTGGTTGAGTTCAATGTATTCAGGGCAATGAATGCTGAACCCGAGAGAAATCTTGACTATGTAATTGTGCTTGGTGCGGGCGTAAACGGTACCACACCTTCAAAGCCGCTTGCTAAGAGAATAGAAGAAGCATACTACTATATGTCCGATAATCCGGACACACTCTTAATAGCTTCGGGCGGTAAAGGACCTTACGAAAGTATCAGCGAAGCCGAATGCATTAAGAACGAGCTTGTAAAACTCGGTGTCGACGAATCAAGAATAATTCTTGAAGATAAGTCTACAAGCACGATAGAGAATTTAAGATTTTCCAAGGAAATAATAAACGACGACAGTAAACATGTCGGCATTATAACGAACAGTTTTCACGAATACCGTGCGGGACTTATAGCAAGGGAAGCAGGTTATGACAAGGTTTATTCTGTTCCTGCGGTTACGCTGTTTCCTGTGGGAATTCATTACATGTTAAGAGAATTTTTCGGAGTTGTGAGACTCTGGATGGAATACGGAAGGGTTATTTTATGAGCCAAATAAAAAAAATACTTCTCGGAAAAGCTGAATGTGCCATTGATTTGGGCGACGGAAGCGAGAGAGGCGAATACGTCAGTCAGGATTATATTTTAAATGTTTTAGGACGTCCGATGAGAGCGATATCCTTAATGACTGCATATTATCCTTTGGATGAGACTTTCCCCACACGTGCACATGATGCGTTTGCAGACAAGGACATAACTTTTCAGTGGGACTATCCTTACGATGATTATGAAACATATAAGGGCGGTCTTGTCGGACAGCTTGATAAAGAGCCTTTCAACTGGATGAGAGACGTTCGTAAGCATGGTCAGGATGTATGCCTTACCGTTACGATGGATACCAATGTATCGGACGATCATATAAAGGCGATGGCCAAGGACCTTTCCACATTCGGAAGAGTAATGCTTCGTGTGAATCATGAAGCAGGCGGGGACTGGTTTTCTTTTACGAAGAGAGCATCCTATGAAGACATTGCGTTATTCTTCGCACATGTCTGCGATATCTTCCATGAGGAAGCAAAGAACGTAAAGCTTATCCTCTGTTTAAACGGACTCGATCCCGACGGTGTCAGAATCGAAAAGGAAGAAGAATTCACACCTGCGATTAAAGCGACCGATATCTTCTCAATGGACCGCTACATGTCACTTCACTGGGGCTGGCCTTATGATATTGCGAAAAAGGATACGAAGAATTATTACAGGGAAACCGTTGCAAACATATATGATATGGGCAAGCGCACGGCTAAAAGATTCGAACTTGTTGCAGGCGAGAAAAGACCGATGGTACTTTCGGAGATGAACGCCGACGGCGATGTGACCGGACCTTACGAACAGTGCGATATGCTAAAAGAATTCTGCGACAGATTAAAGGCTGATCCCGAAAAATGGCTTGAGGGCTTTACCTTTTATCAATTCAGAGACAGAGGACGTCTGGGACTTGAGTGGGAAGATCCCAACAATTCCGAAGTCGGTATAAAACTTCCTTTAATGGATACCTTTAAGGAAATCATTAACGACGAATTTTTCATGCCGAAGATTGAGGAAAAAGATGAAATAAACCTTCCTGTAATGTTAAGATGGGGAAGTGCGGAAGACAGCGAAGGCGTAGCAATTCCTTTGTCGTTTGAAAATGAACCGGTTTTCTGCGAAGGCTATTTTGAAGATGAGCTTAAATATGCCAATCTTATGATGGAATTAAACGGAAGATGGTTTTATAAAGCACCGGGCGTTTCATTCATTGATTTTATGCCGGCATTTTTCGAAGGAAAGAAAGTGACGGGAAAGGATTTAACACTTAAGATATTCGCTCCTCCCGCAACAGGCGAAAACGACAGCTCGCAGGGAGATGACTGGAATATAAACTGGTACTATGAACTTAAGAAACTGCCGGAGATTAGGATAGAATATACTGCGGTTATATAAGAATACACGGTGCCTGACTCCCGTAGGGTGTCCGGCTCCGCCAAAAAGAGAGGTATGAAATGGAAAGAATTATCACAAGTTTGCTTGAAACGGATGCTTACAAGTTTTCGATGGGACAGGCTATTTATCACCAGTTCTCGGACTACAAGACCACATGGGATTTTAAATGTCGTAATACCGACGTTAAATTCACTCCCGAAATGGTTGAAGAGATTAAGAATCAGATCAGACTCTATTGTGATTTAAGATTCAAGGAAGACGAACTTGAATATCTTCACAATATCAAATGGATTAAAGGTTCTTATGTAGATTTCTTGAGACTCTGGAAGCCAAGATATGAGGATTTCGAAATTACCACAGATGCAGAGTGCGGACTTGCAATCGAGACAAAGGGAACATGGCTTAATACATCCATGTACGAAATTCCGACACTTGCCATTGTAAACGAAGTTTATTTCAGAATGGCTTATGATTATGATGATTTATTCGAGAGCTTCAAGGAAAGACTTGCAGACAAACTTGCAAAGCTTGAAAGCGGCGTATACGAAATCAGTTCTTTCTCGGAATTTGGTATGAGAAGAAGATTATCGGCAGAGGCACAGGAGCTTGCGGTTAAGACTCTTCATGAAGGCAAACTTAAAAATTCTACATTTGTCGGAACATCGAATGTATATCTTGCAAAGAAATACAATATCACTCCTGTCGGAACCATGGCTCATGAGTGGATTATGTGCGTAGGTCAGGGTAACCACAAACACAATCCCGCATATTCAAACTGGTATGCACTTGATGCATGGGTAAAGGAATACGGTGTGTTAAACGGAACAGCACTTACGGATGCCATTACAACCAAGTGCTTCCTTAAGGATTTCCAGTTAACCTATTCCACACTTTTCTCAGGATGCCGTCATGACTCGGGCGATCCTTACATCTGGGGCGATATGATGATTGAGCATTACAAAAACTTAGGAATCGACCCCAAAACCAAGATGCTTCTTTTCTCCGACAGTCTTGATTTTGACAGAGCGACAGCCATCAACAAATATTTCAATGGCCGCGTAAAAGTAGCATTCGGTATCGGTACATATATTGCAAACGACACCAAGGTGCCTGCGCTTAATATCATTATGAAGACCACGGCATGTAACGGAATGGATGTTGCCAAGATATCCGATGTGGAAGGCAAGGGCATGTGCAAGAGTCCCGAATACATTCATTACCTTAAAAGATGCATAGAGTGGAGATTAACTCATCCCGATGATTTGTTAAGATAAGGAGATATTATGAGATACAATTACAGAACACAGAATGTCTGCGCCGTTCAGATAAGCTTCGACCTTGAAGGCGATATTGTTTCAAATATCCAGTTTTTAGGCGGATGCAACGGCAATTTAAAAGCAATTTCAAAACTTGTGGACGGTATGAGCGTGGATTATATCGAAAGCAAACTTAAAGGCAATACCTGCGGCATGAAAAGCACATCATGTGCGGATCAGCTTGCCATAGCCGTAAGACAGGCATACGAGGAAAGCAAGAAGTAATCTTCGGTGCCTGACTCACGTAGTGTGTCTGGCTCCGAATTAATGAAAGAGGGGTAAATGAGCGGATATTTTTACGGATGGTATATGAAATGCCAGTCGAAGGATTCGACGGTGGCTTTTATAAGTGCACGGCATAAAAACGGAACGAGTGAGACGGCTTCGCTTCAGGTGATTACCGAAGACGGTGCCTGGAATATTGATATGCCGGGGACTGCGTTTAAAAAAGACTGTGCCAATATTTTCCTTGGAAAGAACAGATTCGGAAAAAACGGCATCAGGGTAAATATCGACAATCCCGAGGCAAGAATAAAAGGAAAACTTGATTTCGGTCAGATTACGCCTATTAAATACGACATCATGGGACCGTTTGCTTTAATACCTTTTATGGAATGCAGACATTATGTTTTTTCGATGCACCATTCCGTTAACGGTAAGGTCGTAATAAACGGAAAGAACTACGTATTTGAAAATGCCGTAGGATACTGGGAAGGCGATTCCGGAAGATCTTTTCCGAAGGATTATCTCTGGACGCATACCTGTTTTTCCGGAGGTTCACTGATGCTTTCGGTAGCTGATATTCCTTTCGGACCGCTGCATTTTACAGGCATTATCGGAGTAATTTATTACAACAAAAAAGAATACAGATTTGCCACATATCTCGGAGCACATATTCAGGAGCTTCGTGACGGTAAGGTGCGCATAAAACAGGGCAATATGGTATTTGAGGCGCACTTACTTGAATCATCAGGCAGGGCATTAAATGCACCCGTCGGCGGTTCAATGATCAGAACGATTCACGAATCCGCATCCTGCAAGGCAAGTTACAAACTGCGTATTAAAGGAAAGACTGTATTTTCTTTTAAGACAAACAAAGCATCGTTTGAATACGAATATCCCTCATAAAAGAGATGATATAATCATAAAAAATACAACTTTGGAGAGACTAAAATGGGAGTGATGATTATTGCCGATTCGGCAAGCGAAGTATCGCAGGAAACTGCAAAGGAATGGGGGATAAAGGTTATTCCGCTTAAGATAAGATTCGGTGAAGAAGAATATCTTGACGGAGTTACTCTTTCAAACAAAAGATTTTATGAGTTATTAATCGAATCCGACGAACTTCCGAAGACCAGCCAGATTTCGCCGGCAGATTATGAGGATTGTTTCAAAGAAGCAGTGGATGCAGGAGATGAGGTTGTATGCCTTACGATTTCCTCGGGAGTTTCGGGTTGCGTACAAAGTGCAAATATAGCCGCAGCAGAGTTTGAAGGAAAAGTACATGTCGTTGATACAATGCAGTTTTGCATTTCATACTATGTACTGGTTGAATATGCTGTAAGACTTCGCGATGCAGGAAAGAGTGCCAAAGAAATTGCGGACGAAATCACCAGAGTTCGCGAAAAGGCAATTGTTCTTGCGGTGTTTGATACGCTTGAATATTTAAAGGCAGGCGGAAGGCTTTCATCAACCGCTGCATTTGTGGGAGAGGTTCTTTCCATCAAACCGGTAATTACGATTACAAACGGAATCGTGGAAGTTATCGGCAAAGCAAGAGGTTCCAAAAAAGGAAACAATATGCTTATTTCAAAGGTAAAGGAAATAGGCGGTATAGATTTTACGATGCCTGTTGTGACAGGATACACGGGTCTTTCTGATGACTTGTTACAGAAATACCTCGAGGACAGCAGGGACTTGTATGACGGTGAAATTAAAGACATCAGAAAAGTCAGCGTAGGTGCCACAGTAGGAACATACGCAGGCCCCGGCGCCATAGCCGTAGCATTTTATCCCAAAGGAATTTAAGGACAAAGAAATGGATTTTGACAAATTAACTTATTATCTAGATTCGCTTGTAATTAAAGATGATTTTCCCTCTGTAGACTGTATCATTTACAAGGACCACGAAATGCTTTACAGACATATGTACGGAACCAGCGACAAGGCGAAGAGCATTCCCGTCAGAGAGAATCAGCAGTATCTGATGTTTTCAATGACGAAGGTTCAGACAATGGTTGCTTTTATGCAGTTGGTTGAACAGGGAAAGATATCTCTTGAGGACGAGGTCTCAAAATACCTTCCTGCGTACGGAAATCTTTTATACGAAAAAAGAGAAGGCAATAAAATCGATATCGTAAAATGCGACAAGCCTTTGAAGATTAAACATTTGGTTTCCATGCAGTCCGGACTTGATTACAATCTTGAACGTGCGGGTATTTTAAGAGTTTTAAACGAAAAGGGAATGAATGCCACGACGAGAGAACTGGTTGATTCCTTTGTAGAAACGCCTCTTAAATTCAAACCCGGCACCAGATTTTTATACAGCTTAAGCCATGATGTAATTGCTGCGATAATCGAAGTTGTATCGGGCAAAAGTTTCGGCGAGTACCTAAAAGAAAACATCTGGGACCGCCTCGGCATGAAGGATACGATGTTTGCAAAGCCCGAGAATTATTTAAACAATCTGGCAGTACAGTTTATATGCGACGATAAAGGGAACATCAATCCGATGGAGCCTTTATGTCAGTATCAGCTTTCGGAAAAGTATGAAAGCGGCGGTGCGGGACTTATATCAACCACAGAAGATTATGCCAAATTTGCAGATACAATTGCATGCGGCGGTGTCAGCAAAGAGGGTAAAAGAATTATAAAAGCAAAAACAATAGACATCATCAAAACCAATCTTTTATGCCCGCAGGGATTAAAAGATATCGAAGAAACCATGGGCAGAAAGGGTTACGGCTACGGTGTCGGAATGCAGGTTCTGATGAAGCCGAGAGTAATAAAAACCAAAGCACCCAAGGGAGTATTCGGATGGGACGGCGCTGCGGGAAGCTGCATCATAATGGATACGGAGAATAAGCTCTCGCTCGTCTACACCATGCATGTAAGAAACTGTGGTATGGCATACGGTGAGGTTCATCCGAGGTTAAGAGATTTTCTGTATGAATAACAAGCTTGCTTGTATGAAAGGACTAATATGAAAGATTTTTTAAGGGAAATGAAAAGCTATCCGGGAATCGGAGCCAAACTTTTAACTTATAAAAGAGAGATAAAACCCACCAAGGTTAGTCTCCAGGACAGTAAGGAAGTGTATTTTCTTCATTTTGCTCCGCCCGTAAAAAAGCATTCCGAGATAGTAATTTATATCCACGGAGGCGGATGGAACAGCAAGTCTCCCAGAGACTTTGAATTCATCGGTCAGAGAATAGCCAAGGAAGGCTACGAATGTGTTCTCATGGGCTACAGAAAGGTTCCGGGAGCTCATTACAACCAGATAATCGAAGATGTATGCATCGAATACAAGGCTGTTTTAAAATACCTTAAGGGCAAGGAAATCGAAGCCAACCGCGTAATCATCATGGGCTCATCCGCAGGGGCACATTTGGGCTCACTCCTTGTTTACGACAAGAGCCTTCATAAAAAATATAAAATCGGTGCCAAAAGATTCGTCGGCTTTATCGGACTCGCAGGCCCCTACTGCTTCGAAGGAAAACTTCCCTGGGCACTTAATCAGCTTGTAAGCGATTTGTTTGAAAAGGACCAGGACTGGAAGGAAGGGGAGCCTTATTCAAAACTCGATCTGCTTACACCCGGCGATATAGAAACAACCATTCCGATGTATCTTATTCAAAGCGATCATGACGGCGTGCTTGATATGAAGCATACGCTTGTATTTGCCAGAAAGGCCATGGAAATGAATATGCCTGTGACATTTTACAAGGTTCTTGATTCAAAGAATACGCATTCATATTATTCGACGGCTGTTTTCTTTGACGATTTAACCAAGAGCAGAACGCTTCAGACGATATTTAATTACCTCGGTCAGCTGACAGAGGATTGATTCTTTTAGGATGATGAATAAATGAAAAATTATAATTGAGGAGGGCGTATGGACTTTTCACACAGAAAGGTAAGCAAGGTTTTAAAGATTACCAACGGTAACAATGAGCCTTTATGCAATGAAAAGGTTCACATTGCTTTAAAAAATCATGAATTTTTATTCGGTTGCGGCGCATTTGAGGCGATTCCTTATGTAATGGAAAAGAATCCGCAGTTCGGAGAGAAGGTCCCCGAGAACCTTATCAAAAATCTCGCATTAAAACCCGATATTGAAGCCGGAATAGAAAAGTGGCTCAATCTTTTTAACTACGGTACACTTCCTTTTTACTGGGGACAGTATGAGAAGGAAGAGGGCAAACCCAACGAAGCAGTGCTTATGGCGGCTGCCAAGTTTTTGCAGAGCAATAATGTGACTGTAAAAGGCCATCCTTTGTGCTGGCACACCGTATGTGCAGACTGGCTGATGGATTATGACAATCCTACTATTTTAAAGAAGCAGCTTGACCGTATCGAGAGGGAAGTTAACACCTACAAAGGTGTAATCGATATGTGGGATGTAATAAACGAAGTTGTAATTATGCCCATATTCGACAAATACGACAATGCGATTACCCGTATCTGCAAGGACAAGGGCAGGGTAGGACTCATAAAAGAAGTATTCGACAAAGCGCATTCCTGCAATCCGAACGCAACACTTCTTATAAATGACTTTAACACCTCGGTTTCCTATGAAATATTAATCGACGGATGCTTATCCGCAGGAGTTCCGATTTCTGCCATCGGTATCCAGTCGCATCAGCATCAGGGCTACTGGGGCAAGGAAAAGGTAGAAGAAGTGCTCGAGAGATTTTCGCATTTCGGACTTCCGATTCATTTTACAGAAAATACTTTTGTATCCGGTACACTTATCCCCGAATACATTCAGGACTTAAACGACTGGCAGGTTGACGAGTGGCCTTCAACTCCCGAAGGCGAGGAGAGACAGGCTAACGAGGTCAAAGAGATGTACAGCCTTCTTTTTGCTCACCCCCTCGTAAAAGCAATCACAACATGGGATTTCAGGGACGGCGCATGGCTTGGTGCACCGAGCGGTTTCTTAAGAAAGGACGGCTCCTTAAAACCCGCATACGAGACTCTTTACAACCTGGTTAAAAAAGAGTGGAGTACCGACGAAATCCTTACCACAGACGAAAACGGATTCGTTAAAATCGATGCTTTTAAGGGCGATTACATAATCGAGGCCGCAGGTAAGAGCGTGACGGCCAAATTCGCAGAAGACGGCGAAGAAAAAATCACAATTTAAACTGCCCATTTTTATATGGCGAAAAATTATAGAAAAAACAGGGATAAAAACTTGTTTTTTCTTTTTTTGCGTTGAAGATTAATGGACATATTTGATATAATTCTGCTATATGTGAAAATTTGATTTCACTAGGGAGCAAGGAGGAAAAAAATGAGCAGAAAAATCATGGCTTTTGTGATGGCTGCACTTCTGTTTGTCGGTTCATTTGCCTTATTTTTACCGATTACAGCTAAGGCTGCACCTTCAGAAAAGACTTACACTTTCTCAGATCTGAAATCCACTATGGAGTACGGATTGACATCAAGTGTAAACGGAGACGGTGAACTGGAGATTTCTTTCCAGGATCAGTACAAGTCTCAGTTTTACGCAATCCCTTCGGATATCGACCCCGATACAATCACCAAGGTTGTATTTGATGTAACAAGCGGTAATGCGGGAGACCTTGCATTCAAACTTCATACACAGGCCGACTATGATTCCGACAACAAGGGAGGCACCCCTGTATCTTACGGTAGTCCTACGATTATCCCCGATACAAAAGGATGCAAATATTTTTCAATTATGTCTATGAATACGGGTACAACCAAAGCTACCGTAGCTTCGGTTACATTTACCGTATCCGGTGAAGGCAACCCTCCCGGGGACGAAGCAGACGCACTTGAAGCACCCTCTGTAGAAGGCGAGAACCTTTTAAAGAACGGTAACTTCGAAGATGCTGACGTTTCCATGTGGGAAGCTGAAATAGAAAACGCAAAGATTACTACAGCAGTCAGTGATACACCTATCGTAGGCGATATTACAACTTACGGTGTAATCGACGGCAGAACCAGACCTTATGACTGTTTCGGTTACGATGTAACGGATATCGTTGAAAACGGTGCAACATATGCATACTGCTTCTATGTAATGCTTACAGATGATTACAATGGAGCACCCGCTACACAGCGTCAGGTTGATTTTGCTCCTTATATTACATCAGGCGGAAGCACCAATTATCTCGGTTCTTACTCACCTGAAATCTCAGGTTCTTCAAGCCAGCAGCTTGAGCCCAACGTTTGGACAAAATTCGAAGGTACTTTCAAAGTATCTGCTGCAGGCGATATTGAAAAAGTTGTTTTAAGATTCCTTGAGCAGGGCGAAAACTACGGTGAGGGCGACTGTGTTAAAGGTAAGTATTATCTTACAGGCGCTTCCTTCATTAACTTAAATCTCGGTTCCAAGACAATCGAATCAAACATTCCCAATCTTAAGGACGCATTTACTAAAGATTTCGGTGCTGACATGATCTGCGGTACATCTCTTTCAGGTTCCGAAATCAACGATAAGGTTCTTATGCAGCTCGTTGAAAAGCACTTCAATGCAGTTACATTAGGAAATGAATTAAAGCCCGATTCACATCTCGGCTATTCAATCAGAGGAACAGAAGAAGCTACTATTGACGGCCAGACAATCACTGTTCCCGTACTTGATTATTCAAATGCAGAGAGATATCTTGATTATTTTCTTGCATGGAACGAAGAACATCCCGACCAGCAGATAAAGATCAGAGGTCACGTTCTCGTATGGCATTCACAGACACCCGAATGGTTCTTCCATGAGGATTATGATGCAA